>JAOUPE010000054.1 GCA_029880025.1 Caldifarciminota bacterium | reverse complement strand
TCATAGCTGGTTGCCCGATGCCCACCCTTCAGCCCCAGCACCAATTTCAGCCATGCTCTCTGGAGTATTAATTAAAGTCCTCGGTGTTTATGGTCTGATTCGAATCTTCTATAATATCTTTGGCATTACCCCAATGGTATCTAATATTCTATTGGTCTTAGCTGGTATTTCAATGATTATCGGGGTCCTGCTTCAGTTGGGTCAGAATGATATAAAAAGATTGCTCGCTTACTGCAGTATCAGTCAGATTGGCTATGTTATGCTGGGAATCGGTTTAGGCACGCCATTAGGTATCATTGGTGGATTTTTCCATCTCATCAATCACGCCGTGTTCAAATCCGGTCTGTTTTTAACTTCTGGTGCAATCGAATATGCTACCGGTACCAGAGATATCAATAAAATGGGTGGTCTATTTAAGAAGATGCCCTGGACCGCTATTTCTTGGTTTATCGGTTCTTTTACCGCCTCTGGCGTTCCACCATTTGCCGGTTTCTGGTCAAAACTTATTCTGATAATTGCCGCGGTCCAGGCAGGCAGTTATATTTTAGCCGGAATCGCGGCTGTCTCCGCAATTTTAACATTGGCGTCGTTCGTCCGAACCCAGCGTAGAATTCTATTTGGAACCTTACCCGACTCGTTATCTGGTATCCGAGAAGTCCCATTTACGATGAAAGCATCTTTAGCAATCCTCATGCTCCTTTGTATCTTCTTAGGACTTCTGCTTATCCCTGGGCTTCGAGCAAACATTTTAGATTTAGCTAAAAATGCGGTGTTAATTGGCACCGAGTATGGCAGAGTCGTTTTTGAAAAAGGAGGGTTGCAATGATACTTTTATTGCCAATTCTGCTCCCGCTTTTTATCGGCTTATTGATTCTTTTCTATCCTGGAAAAGAGCTTAGACCGGCTAAAAACCCGGTATCCATCATCTCGTTGCTGACCATGCTAATAAGCTTTTTCTTTGGCATAATCATCTTTGCCCAGGGTAAACTCGATTACACAATCCAACTCGTCTCAGCTTCGGATTGGGCTGGTCCAGGCATCGGTTTCGATTTGGTCGCCTATCACTTCTCAAGTTTCATCCTGCTCGCTGCCCTTTTCTTTGGACTCTTAATCACCATCTACTCCTTTACCCAAAAACAGAAAAACTATTTCAGCTATCTCTTATTAACGATTGCCGCCTCTTCTTTAGCGATTCTATCCAACAATCTGGTTATTCTATTATTAGCCTGGGGCGGTGTGGCAATCTTACTTTATCTGATGATTGGTTTAGGTCGGTCTGGTTCTGAGATGGTGGCAAATAAGGCATTGGTGATGGTTGGTGGTTCTGATATCCTAATGCTGGTTGGTGCAGCATTAATCTATTACCAGACCAACACTTTAACCATGAGTGATATTTCGATTCCGATTCATGGCACAATTCCTACCATAGCTTTTATCCTATTACTGATTGGTGCCTTGACCAAGGCTGGAGCGATGCCGTTTCATTCCTGGATACCGGATTCAGCTGAATATGCACCGGTTCCAGTAATGGCATTTCTCCCTGGTTCATTAGATAAGCTATTGGGTATTTATCTTTTAGTTCGCATCTCATTGGATTTATTCAAAGTCACATCCGGTTCTGCGATGTCGATTCTTTTGATGGCGATTGGTAGTTTTACCATCGTTGCCGCAGTTTCAATGGCACTGTTTCAAAGGAACTTATTAAAATTCTTAGGATTTAGTACGGTTTCTCAGGTTGGCTATATGGTTTTAGGTATTGGTACTGGATTACCATTGGGAATACTGGGTGGCTTATTCCACATGGTGAATAATGCAATTTATAAGTCCTGTCTTTTCTTGTGCAGTGGTGCGGTAGAACATCAAACCGGCGAGACCAGGTTAGAAAAATTAGGCGGCTTAGCCCGACTTATGCCCATCACTTTCACCACTTTTTTAATATCGGCTTTAGCCATTGCTGGCATCCCACCGCTCAGCGGTTTTGCCTCAAAATGGCTCATTTATCAAGGAGTCGTTGAATTAGTCAGAATTAAACCATTCACGCTCATCTTTTTATTAGCCGCTATGTTTGGCAGTGTGTTAACCCTGGCGTCGTACTTAATGGTTTTGCACTCAATCTTCTTTGGTGAGCGGTCAATCGGAATGGCTAAAGTGAAAGAGGCTGGTTTTGGGATGGCTTTACCAATGGTAACTCTGGCTTTGCTCAGTGTCGTATTTGGCGTTTTTGCTCAATTCCCGCTTCGTTACTTGATTGGTCCAATCTTAGGGGAAGAGATTATTAGGCTTGAGAATTTAACCTTGATTGGCTTATGGAATCCAACCTTAGCTACCGCCCTCATCCTTTTTGGATTAGTTTTAGGCTTTATTGTCTATATGCTAAGAAGAGTGCGTACCGCAAGAGTAAGCGAAGTTTTTATTGGCGGCGAAGCGGTTTCACCGGCAGCCAAAGTAGAAGTCCCTTTGCCCCATGGAGGCGAAGCCCATACCGGCACGGTTGACACGGATGAGGCTAAATACCCTGGCACCCACTTCTATGATTCAATAAAAAAGGTAAAACTCTTTGATGAAACCTATCGGGTTGCCGACAAAAAATACTTTGACATTTACGAAATAGGTAAGAAAATCGTTGGATTTTTTGTGCAAGCCTTGAAAAAACTCCATACCGGCTTACTACCAACTTATTTAGGTTATCTATTGCTCGGTGGGTTGATTATTCTGATATTGGCTTTTCTGGTTATATTCATTTTTAAATAAAGCGGCTCAACCTACTAAAAAGAACCCAAAATCATGAATTTACAAAAACTTGGCTTTTTAATTATTCCAAATATTAATCATCAATTTAATAAATTATATAAATTGCTCATCTCAATAGATTGACATCTTTGACTTTTTTAGATTTAATATAATTCAAATGCGCGTTGGTTTAACCGCAAAATTGTCCTTAGGTTTTCTTCTCGTCATAACTATTGTTGGTATTTTAGCCATCTTTGCTGGAACCAATATGATTGCCAATGGTATTGTCCAACAAGCCCAGAATAAAGTAAAAAGTGACTTGAATGCAGCTCGGGAAATCTATCGGGAAAATTTAGATGATATAAAAGACTTAATTCGACTCAATGCCGAAAGAATCTTAGTAAGGCAGGCGGTCTTGGCGAGAAATACCAGACAGTTAATAAAATTGCTCGGTGATGTCCGAATCAAGGAACGTTTAGACATTTTGACAATTACCGATAAGGATGGCAAGGTTATTTTAAGGTTAAGGAATCCTGAGCAGTTTGGCGACTACCCGGATAATGAAATATTAAAATCAACCCTTAATAAAAAAGAAGTCGCCGCATCAACAATAATTTTTTCCAGAGCCGAGCTGTTAAAAGAAGGTGAAGATTTAGCTGACCAATCTTTTTTCAAACTCATTCCCACCCCTAAGGCAAAACCGACCACCAAAGAAGAGGAAACTTCCGGAATGGCACTTATTGCCGTCGTCCCGATTTTTGATGCCGAAGGTAATTTTATCGGAGTATTATACGGCGGAAGATTGCTCAATCGTGATTACACCATAGTCGATAAAATTAAGCATGTTGTATTTCTGGCTGAAACTTATAAAGGAAGAGATATCGGAACCGCCACCATCTTCCAGGAAGACCTACGAATCTCAACCAATGTCCGGCAACTCGATGGCAGAAGAGCAATTGGCACCAGGGTCTCGGATATCGTTTATGAACAGGTTCTGATAAAAGGAAAACCCTGGACCGATAGGGCATTTGTGGTGAATGATTGGTATATAACAGCCTACGAACCAATAAGAGATATCACCGGAGATATCATTGGTATCTTATATGTTGGGATTCTCGAGGCAAAATTTGCTGATATGAGGAATAATGCGATTAAAACCTTTATCGGTATTGTTTTATTGGGAATCGCTATTGCTATCACCGTTTCTCATCTTTTGGCTCGGGGTATTTTAAAACCTCTAAGAAAGATTTTCTTTGCCTCCCGCCAGATTGCTAAGGGTGATCTTGACTATCAAGTAGCAGTTGATGGTAAAGATGAAATTGCCGAGCTCGGGACCAGTTTCAATTACATGGCTTCTTCTTTGAAGAAACGCGATGAACAGTTAAAGGAAATGACCCGGCAACAGCTAATGCGGTCCGAGCGCCTAGCAACCTTGGGTCAGTTAGCGGCTGGTGTTGCTCACGAGATTAACAATCCGATTGCCGGAATTCTGACCTATATCCGATTAATCAGAAAAAGACTGGATAAATCAGCCGATTCGGAAAATGACGATTTCAAACGTTATTTAACGATAATGGAACGGGAGACCGACCGGTGTGGTATTATCGTGCGCAACCTTTTGGACTTTGCACGCCAATCCGAACCGAACCTGAAATCGGTTGATGTGAACATCATCATCAATGAATCATTAGAGCTACTGGCTCATAAACTAAGATTGCAGGATATCGAAGTCGAAAAGCGCTTTCAAAGAATCCCGCCAATCATTGCCGATTTTGCTCAACTCCAGCAAACATTTATGAATTTAATTTTGAATGCGGCTGAGGCTACCGATAGAGGAGGAAAATTAACGATAACAACCCGGATTGTCGATGAGATGGTTGAAATAGTATTTACCGATACCGGTAAAGGAATACCCCAAGAGAATCTCTCAAAAATCTTTGAACCATTCTATACGACCAAAGAGAAAGGTACTGGTTTAGGGTTATCGGTCGTCTACGGGATAATTAACCGACACCAAGGCGAGATTGAAGTTAAGAGCACGCTAGGTAAAGGAACAACCTTTATCATCCGATTGCCAAAAGCAATTAAATGATATATGCCTAATAAACTTATGCCTCGTGTCCCAATTTGCCGAGAAAAAGAAACGACCAAAACCAGGACTTTAAAGAGATTTGAACTTAAGAACCAGGGTATTTTAAGTCTCCTATCAGTCTTGTCGATTCCCGGTGAAAATTAACCGAAACAATCATTTGGTGTTTACAACCCAGATAAGCGATAGGAAACTCTGGTTAAATTCACCGCAATTTGTATTAGTGTTAATTAGAAATTGAAGACGATTTATATTCTGGCGTTAGGCGAAATCGACCCAACCATCGTAAATGCGATTAAAACTGAAGTAACTATCATCTTTCAGGTTCCGACTAAAGTGCTCGCAACCGTATCCAATCCGGCTTATGCCTTTGACCAGAAACGTTGTCAGTACTATTCAACTAAAATCTTAAAAGAAATCACGGCTCAATTGCCCGACGATGGCTTAAGAATTCTGGGTATTACCGAGGTTGATTTGTGCACACCGGTCTTAACTTTTGTCTTTGGCGAGGCACACTTGAAAGGTATTTCAGCAGTAATATCATTAACTCGACTCCGCCAGGAATTCTATCAATTACCGGCTAATAAAACACTCTTATTGCACCGGGCAATGAAAGAAGCGGTTCATGAGTTGGGACATACCTTTGGTCTTGTCCATTGTAACGATAAGCAATGCGTCATTTGCTTTTCACCCAATGTCTTAAGTGTTGACCATAAAGGACATGGTTTCTGCCCAATGTGTCAGCAAGCTTTAGCTAACCGCCTGGTCGAAATAATAGAAATTAATGGTAAAACCACCGGTGAAGGCAGGTAAAAATAAAATATGAAATATAAAATACTAAAAACACAAACTTTAAAATACAAAAATTACTTTCTTATTAAAGGCATTTTAAAATTTTTAATATGTGTTTTTTATTTTTGGTTTTTAATTTTTAATTCTTATTTTGTGTTTACCTGCATTAATCTGTGGTTTAATGATTATAGAATGGGAGGTTAAAATGGATCGAATCCTTATTGTTGATGATGAAGAGATTATGCGCGAATCGCTAACCGATTGGCTAAAAGAAGATGGCTATGAGGTCTTAGCGGTCGAGGACGGTTTTAAGGCATTACAAGCCGTTCAGGAAGGAAATTGGAGTGTAATGCTCGTTGACCTCAAGATGCCGAGAATGGATGGCTTAGAAGTACTTAGAGAAGTAAAACGTTTAGGAATCAATGTCCCGGTCATTATCATCACCGCTTATGCCACCGTCGACACCGCAGTAGCAGCAATGAAAGAGGGCGCTTATGATTACATCATAAAACCATTCAATCCAGAAGAACTCGGTCTCTCGATTAAAAAGATTATTGAACACCAGCACCTGGTTAAAGAGAATATTATCTTGCGAAAAGAATTGAGTCGGCGCTATCAGTTTCAAGACATAATCGGCAAGAGTGCAAAAATGCAGGAGGTCTTTGAGTTGATAAAAACCGTCGCCCCAACCAAATCGACCGTTTTAATCCAGGGCGAATCCGGCACCGGTAAGGAAATGGTAGCCCGTGCGATCCATGAGGCAAGTTCAAGAAACGATGGACCATTCGTGGCATTAGCCTGTGGTGCATTACCTGAGACATTATTAGAATCCGAACTCTTTGGGCACGAAAAAGGTGCCTTTACCGGCGCCACTTCCCAGAAAAAAGGTAAGATTGAAATAGCCGATGGTGGCACCCTTTTCTTAGATGAAAACGGGGACATCAGTTCCAAGAGTCAGGTTGACCTTTTGCGATTTTTACAGGAAAAAGATTTCCGTCGATTAGGTGGCACCGAAACAATAAAAGTAGATGTGAGAATTATTGCCGCCACGAAACAGGATTTAAAGAAACTGGTGGATGAAGGTAAATTTCGAGATGACCTCTTCTATCGGCTCAACGTGATTACCCTAACCGTTCCGCCACTTCGAGAACGCCGTGAAGATATTCCGCTATTGGTAAGCCATTTTCTGGAAAAATTTAACATCGAGACTGGAAAAAAGATTGAAAAGATAACCGAAGGCGCGCTCAATATAATTATGGATTATAACTGGCCAGGTAATGTTCGGGAATTAGAAAATACCATTGAACATTCGGTTGTTGTCACTGAAGAAAATGTAATTTTTCCTGAAGCGCTACCCGACTTTTTAAAAAAGCGGGGTGCAATTAGAATAAGTCAAAATAAATCATTACAAGAAATTGAGAGACAGCACATTGTAAATGTGCTAAAAGAGAATAAGGGCAATATCAGCCGAACCGCTGAAATCTTAGGCATAAACCGGGTTACCCTTTATCGGAAAATAAAGGAGTATAATATAAAAATAGAAGGTTCGGCTGAATAATTAATCTATACTTTAACTATTAAACTCTAACCTTATCAATATATTGACAGTTGATAATAGCGTGTATAATCAATTTGTTTTCAAGATGCTAAAGTCTTATTTGAGAAAAATTTCCGAGATTGCAAGTCGTGGTGATGCCACCGAGGAAAGTTATTATTCGACGCTTGAAGAATTATTAAAAGAATACGCTGGCTCGATTTCTAAAAGAGATACCCATATAACAATATTGCCCAAAAAGACCGAAGCCGGTAACCCTGACTTCAGGATTTGGGATGGAAAACAGCATATCGTTGGTTATATCGAAGCCAAATCTCCAACCACAGAGTATTTAGACCAAATAGAAACATCCGAGCAGTTAAAACGATACCTTAAGACTTTCCCTAATGTAATCTTGACTAATTTCTTTGAATTCAGACTTTATCGTAATGGCTTGCTATCAGATAAAGTTCTAATTGCCCGACCTTTTATTGCTCGGAGATTAAAAGCTATTCCAGAGATAGAGAACGAATCAGAGTTTCTGAAATTGCTCGAAAAATTCTTTTCCTTCTCTTTACCTAAAGTTTATGACGCCAAAACATTGGCAATTGAATTAGCAAATAGGACACGCTTTTTAAAGGATGAAGTCGTCGCACAGGAACTAATAAAAGAAGAAACCGCCGGCAAAGGTTTTATCTTAGGGTTCTATGAAGCATTCAGGAAATATCTGATAAGTGGACTTTCAAAAGAGGAATTTGCCGACCTTTATTCTCAGACTATCACTTATGGGCTTTTTGCGGCTCGGACTCGTTCCGAAAATAGTTTCAACCGAAAACTTGCCTATGATAATATCCCGCGGACTATCGGAATTTTAAGGGATGTTTTCCGGTTCATTTCTTTGGAAGATTTGCCTCAGCCGATGGAATGGATTATTGATGATATTTCCGAAGTCTTAGCGGTTACCGATGTGAAGAATATTCTGCATAAGTATTTTCACGAAGGCAAAGGCAAAGACCCGGTTGTTCATTTTTACGAGACTTTTCTGGCTGAATATGACCCCAAAACAAGAGAAAAAAGAGGTGTCTATTATACGCCCGAGCCAGTTGTATCTTACATCGTTCGTTCTTTGCATCATATTTTAAAGAAGCATTTTAATAGAAGCGATGGATTTGCTAGTGAATCAGTGACGGTTTTAGACCCAGCCGCTGGAACCCTTACTTTTTTGGCGGAAGCAGCAAAACTGGCGGTAGAAGAATTTGTCTCTAAATACGGTAACGGCGGAAAAGAAAATTTTATTAAAGAACATATCTTAAATAACTTTTATGCCTTTGAGCTGATGATGGCGCCTTATGCAGTAGGTCATTTAAAGATAGCCTTTCTGTTAGAAGAACTCGGTTATAAACTTAAAGATAATGATAGATTCAATCTTTATCTTACCAATTCTTTAGAAATGGAAGAATTGACTCAAATTGCGA
>JAOUPE010000410.1 GCA_029880025.1 Caldifarciminota bacterium | reverse complement strand
TAGTAAGATTAAAAAGGGGCTCGAGACCGAGCCCCTTGATTTCTTACTAAAGGTTTACTTCTCTAAAACCAGTTTTCGGGTGACCTTTAGCTCATTGGAAAAGAAACGCAGGATGTAGACTCCACTTGACAATGACTTGGCATCGATTCGGATTTCACCATTTACCGTCGCCTTGGAATTAGCATAAGTTTTGACCAAAGCGCCATTGACGTTGTAAAGTTTTAAGCTGACCGGGCTAGCTTTAGGTAGAACATACTTCACAATAGTTGCGTTAATCGCTGGATTGGGAGCAATTTTCAATGCGAATTCGTCAATAATCATTTTGCGGTTCATTTCTCCCTGGGGAATCGGCTTAATCAGTCTCAATCCATTATCAACCATCGGTAATTCATGACGGTAGAACTCATCGGTATTTTTACCTTTTGCCGCATAGAAGTAATCATTAAACTCAATCATGCAACCTCCACCCTTAACCTTTCTTCTAAAGTCGCCAAGCGGAATATCCCAGAATGTATCCATCTGTACCCAGGTTCCCGTGTCAGTAGAAACATCAATCTTCCAGATTTCTCGAGTATTACCGCCTTTAAGCATATAGATGAAGGAATCGAGGTATACCAGTGCTGCGCCATCCTTTGGTTTCTTCTTCTTACCATCTCGGTTCAAGAAAGCCTTGTAGTTATACTGGGTTAATTCAATCCAAGAATCGGTATCGACACTATATTTAAAGAAACCACCGTAATAGCCTTGTAAGACATAGACGAACTCATCTCCATCATAAGCCAAACAAGAACCTTTCTTATAACCCAATTTGCCGCTGGTTCCAATCGGCGGTGAGGAGACTTGAGTCCAGCTGTCACCTTCAATATGGTAGACATAGAATTCATTAGTCTTGGAACCTTTCATCGCAAAGATGTAGCCATTGCCGTGGCGGCGGAAGGTAGCTAATCCTGAACCATCCTTGCATCTTTTTAAACCAGGCAGAATGTTTGCGAGCTTATACCAACCGGGCAAGATTGTATCACCAATGGTATCGGCTTGATATTTCCAGAACCCGAGCGTATTATTACCACGCAGAACATAGATGCCATGTTCTTGCTGATAAGCGACCATGGCAGCACCCTTTTTTGGTTTCTTGCCATCACCGTCTTCTTTGATTCCCTTTGGTATGGTTTCGAGTTCGGTCCAGGTATTGGTATTTGGGTCATAGGAGTAGAAGTCATTTCTATTGGAGGCTTTCAGGAAATAGATATAGTTGCGCATTCCTGCCATGCAACTACCGGATTTAGGTTTTTTTCCGGAGGGGGCAATAGGAATGTTTGCCATTTTAACCCAGCCGGTTGGCGGAACGACTGGTCGGATTACTTCCACCGAACCAGTTAGTCGGTCATTAGTATTATACACATCGCCGGTTAATTCGGTCGAGCAGGAAACAACATGAGTTCCCATTTCAGTTACGTTCCAGTCTGAGAATTCGATATAACGATAAGAACCGGGAGCGTGGTTTGTAAGAGTAGCAATATTATCGTAAAATGTTCCAATCTTCATCCGAACCGAATAAGTTTCATTGGTGCTCCCGTAGTTATAGACTGAACAAGCAGGGGTAACCACAGTTCCCGAATCAATGATTCCGCTCGGCACCTCAATTTTTGTTACGCCCACATCTAAAACTCGGACCAATACCGAATCAATTTTCCTATCGTTACTATGAATCATATCAATCGCAAGTTCGGTCGAGCAGGAAACAATCTGATAACCTCTTTGGATTGCGGTCCAGTTGGGGAAGGTGAGATATTGATAAGTACCCGGGGCATGGTTAGTAACCGGCAACGTATTATTATAGAAGCTACCGATTTTCATTCGAACCTGATAGTTCTCAGTACTGTCGCCATTATTATAGACCGAGCAAGCCGGTGCCACAACATCATTAGAATCAACCAGCGCCGGCACTTCAAGCTTACTGACCCGAACGTCGCGGACCGTAAAGTCGGATTGAAAGTATTTAATTGTAGCAATGTCATAGGCTCTACCAAGTCCATTACTTTGACCGGTAACATAAATATTGCCCAGATTATCAAGATACATCGAACGTGCTGTTTCCATACTATCCGCATAATCATATCTTTTTGTCCACAGGGTATCACCATCCGGATTAAAT
>JAOUPE010000053.1 GCA_029880025.1 Caldifarciminota bacterium | reverse complement strand
ACTATGTCCTTTAAGCTCGGCATCGGTTGGTCTTAAATAGAATGGCTGCAGAGTAGCCGGGTCAGATACATCACCCGAATTTATACTTCTCTGAGCCTCAAAAGCGATCGTAGCAGGCAGCGGTGCTTCCAGGAAAATTGAATTAAACCTATCAGGAATTATATTTTCTAATATTGCTCCGTACTTTTTTAAGCCATTACCAACTAAAATTATCGACTTAATTTCCTGGTCAGCGGTTTTCTCTAATTGCTGGGCTCGGCTCATATCGGAAATCCGAGCGGCTAATTGCTCCGGTTTCAAAATCAAGTATTCTGAAATCCGCTGCTTTTTGCGATAAAAGGCAGTAAAAACCTCTTCTTTTCGGGCATCGATAATAGGAATAACCAACCCGTTGTTTTTATTGAAGTTTACAATCGAATAAACTAAAGCGTCAAGGGTATTAATCCCTTTTACTGGAATTTGATACGGTAAAGCAAGACCCTTGGCTAAAGCTAAACCGACGCGCAAAGAGGTGAACATTCCCGGACCGATTGACACACCGACACCAGAAAGGTCGGCTACCTTAATCCCAACCAATTTCAAGGCGTCGGTGATTAACTGGAAAATAGTTTCATTGTGTTTGGAACCGGTCAAAAAACTTAACTCATAATGGATCGTTTCATTTTTAACTAAGGCTAATCCGGTTACAATTGAACTGGTTTCGATGCCTAAGAAAAATCCGTTGCCCATTAAAGATTTCTACTCAATCTCATTCTCTCTAACCCGATTATTTTGTTGAACCTCGGTTACAACCTCGGATGGTTTGGCGGCTTGATATTGGTAAGGAGATTCCTTAACCGCTCCATCGATTTCCTCTAAATTCATATATTCATCGCAGGCACGAATCAGTTCGACCGAAGTAAATCCTCGACCCAAGCCAATAATTACGACCCGTTTACCTTTCTTGGACAGCCAATCGACTAATGCGACAAAATCACCATCACCGGTGACTAATATCACTTCTTCTAATTGTTCTGACATTGATAGAATCTCTAAGGTTAATTCAATATCCATATTGGCTTTAACACTACCATCGAGTCTTTCCCGGACCGGTTTTGCTACGACGCGATAGCCTTGAAAAGAAAGGGCATCGATCAGTCTCTGGCGACGCTCATCACCGGAACGGTACGGCACAAAGGCGACAAACTTAAAATCGGATTTTTCTCGCTTACTGTTAGCGGTAATATTTTGTTGCAGGGCATCATAACGAACTTCACGCCCCTGACGCTCAAATGTCTCTTGAACATTTTGAACATCGACAAATATGCCTACTTTACTCATTTTATTCCTCCTTTAAACACTTTTGATTCGATGGACTTTACCGGCAGTAATGGTTAAAAGCCTGCCGGAATCGGTGCGAATTAAAAGACGACCATCATCATCAAGGTCAAGTACATTGCCTTCAATCCGACGCAGCCATAAGTCTGCTCTCACCCGCTGGTTTAAGAGGATATGGCGACTCTTTATCTCGGGTAGGAATTGAGCAAATTTACCGGTATTGAATTCCTGATATAAGTTGGTGCAGCGGGTCAAGATTAGTCGAAGCACTTTGTCTAATTCATAATTCTGGTTTGTCTCAATAAAGAGCGATGTGGCGTCGGATAAGAATGCCGGGAAAAAAGGTTGATTAAGATTTATACCAACACCGATGATTAATGCGTTCTGCCTAGCTTCACATAATAATCCTCCTAGTTTTTTGCCTGAAATCATGATATCATTAGGCCAGCGCAGGTCGATTTTTTGCCCGGATAGTGATTCTAAAGTTTGGGCTACGGCTAATGAAATCAGCATCGTCATCTGAGCAGTTTTATCCTTAACCGAAAAATCAGGAAAGAGCAGATAAGAAAAATATAGACCACCCTGTACTGAATGCCAGCGCCGAAGAAATCTGCCCCGACCCTTAGTTTGGTTGAGAGCAATTACCAATGCCGGCTCTTGCTTGCTCACCAATTTTTTAGCGATATCTTGAGTAGAGGAGACGGTTTCGAAAAGATAAACCTTACCGAATTGAGCTAATTCCGATAAATTCGGTCCAGTAAAATCGGTAAATCTTTCGGTTGATAATAATTTTTCCAATGTAATTCCTTAGACATTATAATTTTATTATCTTCTTAGCCGAATACGGTGCTTGATTAAATCGCAGGAAATATATTCCTTTGGGTAAGAGATTGCCTTGTTTATCCTGACCATTCCATAAAAATTTGGAAGAGTTGGTAAATGTTTTTACACACCGACCTGATGCATCAAAAATAGCCAGTTTAGCACCAGTTTTTAATTTACACTTAATTTCTAAAATTTTCGAAAATGGGTTAGGCGAAACCTCAAGGAACTCGTTTTCTACTTGATTTAGATTATCGGCAATCGCTACGGTTGTCGTATTTTCGAACAGGTGATTACCGGCAGGCTCAACCCAATTCGTTACTGCCAAATCCGGATAATTGGAATATTGGTATTGGAATATTATATCGGCTCCTTGGTCAGGAGCATTTTGAAATGATACCCAGCCGGTCAAAGGGTCAAAACAATAGTCACTTGCCGGTACAGGATTTCCGTCAATTGTAACACCAGAAAAAGACTGGAATGGGTTATGTGACAAATAGAAAAGTTTTCTTGTGCCATCCCCAGTTTTTTGCTCATTACTGACTACCAGATGGTCATTATCAACACAGCCCCACATCACAGTCTCGCAGACTAAATTACTTCCAGCACTATAAGACCAGGTAGGAATCGTGTCTAACACTCCTGAATTATTTTCAAATACTACGACTGGTTCCCACCAACCGCCTGCTGCCAGGTCTAAATAACCATCGTTATTCACATCAGCCCAAGCAACACACGAGGAGTAGTGACGATTCTGTAACATTGTGAATGTTGGAGTGGTCTCTAAAGTGCCATTTTGGTTATGAAAGACCATAATGCTATTCGGGTCGCCCAATTGACCATTAGCCGCTGCTGCTAAATCAAGCCAATTGTCATTATCGTAATCACCAACTGCTAATCTTAAAATCCAGCCAAGGTTGGTCACCGACCAGGAAGCATTTCGCTCCAAGCTGTCAACGTAATTTTTAAAGACCGCAATCTTACGCCGGTAGCCAACGATTAAGTCTAAATCGCCATCATTATCCAAATCAGCCAAGCGACAGGCATCGCCTGGGGTCGAATCCTGTGAAGACCAGTAAGGAGTCGATTCGAAAGTCCCTTCATTATTACGATAAATCTTGGTTGGTGAACGGATGCTATTATATGCATCACCGCTTGCTACGGCTAAGTCTAAATCGCCGTCTAAATCAATATCACCAAAAGCACAATCAAAAGAGTTATACTGGTCCGAAGATAACCAGTAAGGCGTAGAGTCAAAACCACCTCCGTTATTGTGATAAATTCTGGTTGGTCCTTGACGACCGGTATCATATCCCAAAAAAACAACCGCCATATCCATCAGCCCATCGTTATTCACATCACCTAAGTAGAGATGTCCAAACTGACCAATGTCTGCGCTGCGCCAGGATGCATTGGTCTCAAGAATGCCATTGCTATTAAAATATACCGCATTTCGGTTCCAAGCCATATCATTTCCATTACTTGTGCAGTAATCAATATAACCATTAGTATCAATATCCCACATGCCGCCGCCGGTTGAATAGTCCTGGTCAACCGAAGTCCAGGAAGCAGAATTGGGTAGAGGAATCAAAGCGAGGGCTATACCAGGCAGGAAAAGATAAATTAGGTTTCGCATGAATTTAGTTTATCACAAAAGGTCTTTATGGTCAAGCATTAGACACAGCATTTAATACTAATAGTATTTCCCTATTGACTATTTATTAATTTAGCTTTAAATTAAAGTGAAGATAAGAAAGGAGGTTAGATGCCGATATATATACTATTAACAAACCTTACCGACGAGGGTAGAAAAACAATAAAAGAAAAACCCGGGCGGATAATGGAAGTGAACAAAGAAATCGAGTCAATGGGCGCAAAGATATTAAGCCAGTATGCGGTTCTGGGCAATTACGATTTTGCTAATGTGGTGGAAGCAAAGGACAACGAGACGATTGCCAAAATATCGGTTGAGCTTGGCTCAAGAGGAACGATTCAGATTACTACTTTACCGGCAATTCCGATTGAGGACTTTATAGCAAAAATAAAAGCAAAATAAATTTGGGGTCTTGCTCAATGCAGAAATTAACCAAGAGTAGGGACAGAGCTTGTCCCTGTCTCCCCGGTTATTCGAAAAACACATCGGTAGCCGCAACCCTTAGGTTGCGCAGTCTAAAGCCTGCGGCTACCATATCTCGTCCAAATCAAACAGCTTTTAATATTACTTTCACCACAGTTGTCAAAATGTTTCTTTTACTTTTTAGCTTTCAGTCATTTTCTTCTGCCTATACTTTTCATGGCTGTGCTCTTGCACCGAATAGTAATCAAGGCTGGGTTGTGACGAGTGATACTGCATTGACCTTCCATAGTTCTGATGGCGGTATTAACTGGGTAGAACAGTTTATACCAACTAGACGTGAATTTTATGATGTCTTCTTCATTGATTCACTAAGTGGTTGGATTGCAAGTGAAATTGCAATTATTTGGTACACAAGTGACGGTGGATTGAATTGGCATTGGCAAAGTTTAGGCTTGTCTCACTATGCTACTCGAGTCTTTTTTCTTGATTCTTTGTATGGGTGGGCTGCTAATTGGGATGGAATAGTTATCCGTACAACCGATGGTGGAGATGAATGGTTACAGGTTATCATATATTGGCTCCCTATTGATACTGTGGATTTTTACGGTGTTTCATTCATTGATAATCTTAAAGGCTGGATGTGTGCTGGTCGGTATCCAGAAATTAATTACATTGGTGATACAATTTTCAAAAAGGGGCAAGGTTTTATTGTTCACTCAGAAAACGGCGGAGATAGTTGGGTTCTGCAGAAAAGAGATACAATCTATGATTTCTTTGATGTTAAGTTTAAGGATTCGTTGGAAGGTTGGGTGGTTGGTGGTAACGATTCGACAATGGAAGCGTGTGTTTTTCATACTCTCGACGGTGGACTATCTTGGAACTTACGTACATTGCCTCAAGGTTCTAAAATTCTTCACTCATTAGAACTCATTGATGACAATAAACTCTGGGCAGTGGGCAGAAATGGAACAATAATTCATTCCAGTGATGGAGGTAATTCTTGGATAACACAAATCAGTGGAATTGATACCACTTTATATGATGTAGATTTTGCCGATTCATTGCGTGGTCTGATTGCTGGTGATGGAGTTGTGCTTTATACTCAGGATGGTGGCAATACTTGGTTTCAAGCCAATGTTGTTGGGATGGAATCCCCTACTATCAGAAGACCAGATTTCCAAATTACCGCCTATCCTAATCCTTTTTCTAAGAAAATCGCTATACGCTTTATGCCGAATGTTTTATCCAACGAGCTAAAAATCTATGACGTTACTGGTAAATTTGTTAATTCTTTTTCCACTAATCCCCAGTCCCTAATCCCTGACCACTGCTTTGTTTGGGATGGTTGTGACAACGCAGGAAATGAAGTTAGACCCGGAGTTTATTTTGCAATATTCGATAAATTCGGGTTCAATTCAGATAATTCGTACAAACAAAAATTACAATTAGTGAAAGTGAAATGAGTAAATAATAATTTTTTATTCTTTTCAATCAATAAAGAAGAGCTATGATAAAATTAAACGCAATTCTCCTTTGTCTGATGGCAATAGCTTTTAGTCAAACTGAGCACTGTGCCTATCGGTATAATGCACCAAGAAATGACCTGGATGTTGCTTATTCTCTTGTCTATGGAGCAGATGGCAATATCTATGCGGCTGGACAGAGTGTTGGCAGCAGCACTTCTTCCGATTTTACTGTGATTAGTCTTAATCCTGCGATAGGGATTGAAGAACAAAATCCTCAAAGAATTGATAAGAGATTTGCTCTCTTAGAAGGTTCGTTCGAGAACCAGAGTCTTGCTTACTCTTTATCTCTTCCTGAACCGGCAAATGTTAGTTTATCACTTTATAACCTCTTTGGACAAAAGATTCTTTCCTGGCAGATTTCAGCTTCGCAAAGTACTTCTCATTATGTTAAAAATCTGCCGTCGATAAATCCTGAAGTTTATTTCATACGAACAGAGATTGCTTCGGCTTCGCCTCGCAATGACAAGGGAAAAGGATATAAAGAAAATAAAAAATTTGTCGTCATTAAATAGGTTTTTATTTAAAGCTTATCAAAATATTGATAAGGGAGGCGTAATGAAATATAAGATATTTCTTGCCTGCCTGGGAATACTTGCTATTTTTGCACATCTCCAGGCTGGTTGGCTACTGCAACATTTAGGGACGCACGACCTTTACTGTATTGACTTCCCTCCAAACAATATCACCACCGGCTTTGCCTGCGGTTCAGGGGGACTCATATTAAAAACAACCGATGGTGGTGCATATGGTTGGTGGGGATTGGAGTCTCCGGTTTCAATGGAATTAAATGGCATTAGTTTTACCAATGAAGTGCAAGGCTATGTTGCGGTTGGTGATTCTGGTTTTATTTTGAAGACTGTAGATGGTGGTGTTAATTGGACAATACTGCGGGTTGGACAAAACGTTAGTTTTACTGCAATCCACTTTCCAGTTGATAATTATATTGGTTACGCAGTTGGATTACGCGGTGCGATATGGATGACATTTGATGGGATGAGTTGGGGTGATATTTCAATTCTGGAACCAGTTAACCTTCATGGACTCCATTTTATAGATAATCTCAACGGATGGATAGTCGGAGACAATGGTTATATCGCCCATACTCATAATGCTGGTCTAAACTGGCACCAAGAGATTAGCAATGTCAATGTGCGGCTTTTAGGGGTCTATTTTCGTAATTTGAATAATGGCTGGGTCGTTGGCGATTGCAATACTTTCTTGAAAACGACAAACAGTGGAGCAGTTTGGGATACGGTTCATATCCCGCTTCCGGAAAGCACAACTCTCTATTCGGCAATATTTCCAGTTGATGTGAATAATGGTTTTATCTGTGGCAGTGAAGGCAAAACTGCTTGGACTAGGAACCGTTGCATTTCTTGGGATACAACAACCGTCACTGGACGCTATCATTTATACCGGGTTGAATTCCCTCAAGATAACTATACCGGCTGGGTTTGCGGTTCACAAGAGGCAATCTTTAAGACTTCTGAATACGGTATAAAAGATGAAGATTCCCGAAAAACAAATAAGAGATTTAATCTCTTAGTCAAAATGTTTCAGAATAATAATTTAGCTTTCTCTTTGTCCCTTCCCGAACCAGCAACCGTATCTTTATCACTCTATAATCTTCAAGGGCAAAAGATTCTTTCCTGGCAAATTTCTGCGTCGCAAGGCTCTTTTCATTATGTGAAAAATCTACCAAAATTAAGCTCAGGTATTTATTTCATTAATGCAGAGGTTTTAGGGGAGGGATATAAAGAAAACAAGAGACTTGTAATTGTAAAATAATAGAAATTATCGGGACTGGGAAGACCCTCCTACTCTCAAAAGAACGATTGTCGGAGAGGCATCCTTGCCTTGATACTTTTATGTCAGGACCAGGGCAAATCGCCCGGTTTCTCGATGATGACCCCCCTGCAGTTGCTCGGTGCTTCGACGGCTGACCCTAAGAAGCGGTTGCAGCATCCCTTGACATTTGATAGTATTATTACTTAAATTATAAGTAGATTAATCTAAGAAAATGAAGAGACAGACTATTATTTATTTTTTAACGGTTCTTTTACCGATTTTCATTTTTGCCGAAAGTTCTTTAAATAGTAAAAGTATACTGCCCCTGGGTGAAATTATTGAGAATTTTGACGACGGAACGATTGAATTGTTGTCTTATCCAGGGGAAGACATTCATCCCAATGCCTGGGCTTTAGATTCTATTAATACCTATGATAACTCTCCCTATTCTTTAAAATTATATGGGAATACCTGGAAAATAGAAATAATCGATTCGATTGCTGTTGATACCAGTGATGTCTGGCAAGTAGCGGCATATATTGATAGGTTAGGTGAGATTCAAGGGTTTGGTTTAATGGATTCAGCCAATACTCTTTTTTATTCATTTGCCGGGAACCAGCAATTGAATATCCAGGACTGGGTCACAGTATATCAGGGTGCATTTCCTTTAGATACCTGGAATATCTATCAACTGCCGGTTAGTGAAGACTGGCTTGCTTATTTTGGCTATTTACCAACGATTACCGGAATCGTTTTCATCAACGATAGGGATGTGGATACCAGCGCGGTTGTCTATTTTGATGAAATTATCGATATCACACATGACCTGCCAATCGCACCACAAGTTGAGATATGGGATTCAATTGGTGAAATCTTTGTTAACGCACAAGGTAAAAAAAGCGTGACGGTCCAATTTTTTTCAAGGGTGATTGACCCGGATAGCGAGCATCATGATTATTTCTGGTATTTTGGCGATGATTCAACCAGTAACGATTCAAATCCAATTCATACTTATATAATCGAAGATGACCATGAATACACGGTATTGTTAGAAGTTAAAGATAGCACCGGGTTATGGGGAAGAGCTACCGGTCAGGTTTTGATTGACCCTGGACCTAC
>JAOUPE010000408.1 GCA_029880025.1 Caldifarciminota bacterium | reverse complement strand
ATTTTCAATTACCACCGAATTGGTCATATTAAATCCTCGGCATCAAGCCTTGGTTAAATTGTATTTCAAAAGCAAGTCGCGAAAATCAAAATATTCATTGAGAATCCTTGGTTCAATAAGAACCTTAAACGGTTTTCTTTCAAAGATTATTCTCCCATCTTTAATTATCTGGTATTTCATTTCTGGACTTTCGGTCAAATTCAAAATCACCACATCGATTCCATCTGTTTTCAATAAACGACTTATTTTATCAATTAGGGCAAATTTAATATCATACATTTTCTGCTTATTCTTTTCGTCTAAGTAGAAAGCAAAATCATAATCGCTCAAAGGACTTTCTTTACCGGTTGCTTTTGAACCGAAAAGATAAGCAAGTTTTATCCGCGGAAAAGTCTTAAATATAGCTTTTAACTTTTTTAGTTCCCGATTACTCATATTCCAAGCATATCTAAAACAGTTTTCAATGTCAAATGGCTAATTCCAATACAGTTACATCCTTTAACAAAGGGGTAACCCCTTTGAATCCCCAAAAGAAAAAACCACGAGATTAACACGAGAGTGCTTGAAGCACATCTCAGACCTGCCTCAGGCAGTGAAATCTTGTGGTTCTATCTTCACGGAGAGAATGAGGGGTAGCCCCTCATTTATTCTCTATGGTTGACCGATAACGTTACCCATTGACTTTTTTGAGGCAAGGCATATACTCAAGCCATGAAAGAAGAACGAATTAAAGCATTAGGAACCGCAATCGCACAGATTGAAAAGGAATTCGGTAAAGGTTCGATTATGCGTTTGGGTGAGGAAGGCGCAAGAGTCCAGGTCGAAGTTATCCCAACTGGCTCAATCGGTTTAGATGCAGCTTTAGGTATCGGCGGTTTTCCGCGTGGCAGAATCGCAGAAATATTTGGACCAGAGGCTTCGGGTAAAACAACTTTGGCATTACAATTGATTGCTGAAGCCCAAAAGTTAGGCGGCAGTGCGGCATTCATTGATGCCGAACATGCCTTAGATACAGAATATACTAAGGCATTAGGGGTTAAGCTCGAAGAACTGCTGATTTCACAACCCGATACTGGTGAACAGGCATTAGAGATTGCTGAAGTGCTGACCCGTTCTGGTGGGTTAGATGTTTTTGTGATTGATTCGGTTGCGGCTTTAGTGCCAAGAGTTGAAATTGAAGGCGAGATGGGTGATGCGTTTATTGGTGTTCAAGCACGACTGATGTCCCAGGCATTAAGAAAACTGGCTGGGGTTATCAGTAAATCCAAGACCTGTGCCATCTTCACCAATCAGATTCGACATAAGATTGGCGTGATATACGGTAGTCCAGAAACAACTCCAGGTGGTTTGGCGTTGAAATTCCATTCTACTTTACGACTTGATATCCGACGTATCGCTTCGATTAAAAAAGGTGAAACGGTCATTGGCAATCGAACCAGGGTTCGAGTCGTTAAAAACAAGATGGCGCCGCCATTCCGAGAAGCAGAATTCGATATTATTTATGGCACCGGTATTTCAAGGGTCGGCGAAATTGTTGATTTGGCTACCGAAAACAATATCATCCAGAAATCAGGCACCTGGTATGCCTATGGCGATTTGAGAATCGGACAAGGTCGTGATGGTGCAGCGGAATTCTTGAGTGCTAATCCCGAAGTAATGAACAAAGTGGAAAAGGAATTGCGTAAAGCCCTGAACTTACCAGTACGCAGTGGTGAGAGCGAAGAATCAAAACCGACGAAAGCAAAAGGAAAATAGAACAATTAAACACCGAAACTCACCGAATCTTCCGAAAAGCACCGAAAGTAATTTGGTGTATTTCAATATATTCAGTTCTAGTCAGTGTTTAATTATTCCGGCTCTGGGTGAAATCGGCGATGAAGATAACGAAGCTAAGCCGTCAAAGACGAAAGGAAAATAGGTTCTCTTTATTCATCGACGGTTCCTATACGGCTGGTCTTAGTGCCGAAACAGTCTCAAAACTAAATCTCTTTGAAGGCAAAGAGATTGACCCCGAAGAATTAGAAAATGCAATTTTTGAAGAAGAACGACAGCGCGCCCGGAATTATGCTTTTCGCCTTTTATCCTATCGCAGCCGTTCCCAAAAAGAGATTTTGGAGCGGTTGAGAAATCGGGGTTGCCCGGAACCAGTGATTAACACAA
>JAOUPE010000409.1 GCA_029880025.1 Caldifarciminota bacterium | reverse complement strand
GTAATATTTACTCACCCAATTAGTCAATCGCAAAAGATTTTGGTCACAGAAATCGGTTTCAATGACGTTTAAGATTTCTTTGGCATAAGGTGCATCTAAGATTTCTTTTAGCCGAACCACAATTCCTGTGGTTTGCTGCTTACGCAGTTCTACTTTGACCGCCGAGCCGACTTTAATTAACGAAGCTAATTTTTCATCAAAACTATAGGTTAATTCGTCTAATTTGGTATGGGGAATTACAATATCAGCGAACATGACTCAGTTGATTACGGCAATGATATAACGATGGCGACGATAAAATCAATCGCTGTAATCGTATTTTTTATCGCTGTAATCATTTTATTTTCATTTAAAACCTAAACTTGAATTGGTATCTTAACCGATAACGCCCCTTCTCATCTTTTTCGCCAATCATTTCATGAGATTTGGTTATATAATACTCAACTTTGAAGATATCTTGGGTTAACTCGGATATGTTGTAAGTATAGGTGGTATAAAGGTTTTTGGCAACATATTTACCAACGGTAACTTTTGCACCATTACCGCCTTCAAATAATCCGGTCTCAAACATAAGATAATCCAAACGGATAAAATCCCTGACCTTTTTTGCTACTTCTCGTTCGAAATAACCCAGTACTCGTTCGGAAACCAGCTTGTTAAATATTTCCCGCTGCTCAGCCGCATTAATCTCCTGAGGCGTAACATTCAAGGTCAAATAAGATATGATATCATCCTGGCTCAGCACCGCAGGTTCTGAATAGAAGTTAAACTCCGGCTGTTTTAATGTCCCGGTCAATTGTAATATAATTTTGACCCGCTCCATTTTTTCCGAATTTATTTTCATCGCTCGCGTATACATCTCGGCACTGAGATTCAAGTCAGGATTTAGTTCATTTATATTGTCAAAAGAAATCTCACCCTCAGTAACCTTGAGGTTATGGTCAAGATAATAGAAATTACCCTGTCGGGTCTTAAGGATACCTGAATAAAATGATTCGGTTAGAGTCTTTCTGATATTAAGGTCGATTGATAATTCGATATCGGCATTGGAATTACGTAACCATATGCCGCGTTCTCCTTTTACCGTGATATTATAGACCAGGTTGGAAGGTGGTCCGGACTTAACCTCCTGACCAAAACCGATGGTCAAGATTGCCTGCTTCACGGTAACATCACCCTCAAAAGCAGTCGGGGCATTCTCCTGCCAGGATATTTTTAATCTGCCGCTTACAATTCCATAAATATCTTTCTGAGGATTGATTGGTACATCCTGACAATTTATATCATATTGTAATGCCCTGACGGTTTGGAAGTTATGTAACTCGGTCCAACCTTGAGCCGCTACTGAACCACTTCCGGCTTGTGCACTCAGTTTACTAAGGACGATACGTTCTTTATCAAAGAGGAGTTCGGCGTTAACTTTTTCTAAGTTGGATTTAGTTGCGACAACCAAAATTTTCGCATCGCTCACTCTAACTCTACCGCTTAGATTTGTCCCCTGAAAATCGCCTTTTGCCTCAATACTGCCATAGACTTTACCGGCTTTAACTACTAAGATATCTTTCAAAAATGTAAAAACCCAAATTCCCGGGTCGACGATATTGGCTTGCAAGGAAAAGTCTTTAAAATTAAATTTTCTATTTTCCCGGTCCAGATTATAATTAATCGTCCCGGTAACCACCGAGGATTCTTGATTTTTGGTTAGATTCAATTTTTTCAAAATAATTTGATTCTCCGATACCGTTATCTCCCCCTCGATTGATTTCAAATTCAAATCCGAATTTCGAACCTTAAAATCTTTAACTTGAAGATTCAAATCATAGTTTTGTCCAGTCTTCAAACTAATGTCGGCGATACCGTTTATTTTATCTTCGGCGCCAATAAATTTTTGGATTCGGCTCAGGTCAATATTTTTAGCATCTAATTGTATATTGGGCTTAAGGATTTCTTTGAAGTTAAGATTCAGCTTCATTTCACCACCGGCAAAATCGATTCGATATTTAGACAAAGCAATCGAATCATTCAGTTTTTCGATGATGAATGGTTCCCTGGCGCTTAAAGTTTCCTTACCAGCAATAACGATGAAAGAATCTAACTGACTGGAGAAATTAGTCTTATTGAGCGTAATACCACCTTTAGAAAATAAAGAAAATTTCTCTC
>JAOUPE010000407.1 GCA_029880025.1 Caldifarciminota bacterium | reverse complement strand
AAAAAAGATAACGCCAACCAAAGAATTATTTTAGTCGGCTTGACATTCAAAAAAAGCCAACCGCTTTTACTTTGCCATACTGTCACTAATCTTGTGTGAGGTTTTCTATTGACAAATATCATCATTGCGGTAATGATATATGATGAGGATTAATCCTTTGCCTCAGAAAGTGAAGGGATAAATCTATGATTATCGAAGATAAAATGAATATATTGAAGGAGAAACTTCTTTTAATGGCAGATCTTGCCCGAGGGATGGTTACAAAAAGTATAAGAGCACTTATTGATAAGGATGATGCTTTATCTAAAGAGGTTATCGAAGTCGACGAACCAAAAGTTAACGATTTGGAAATCGAGATCGAAGAGAGTGCGATAAGTCTGATTGCCTTGCATCAGCCGGAAGCTTCTTATCTGCGAACCGTAATGATGGTCGTGAAAATCAATAATGATTTAGAACGAATCGGTGACCATGCGGTTAACATTGCGAACGGCGTCATGAAATGGTTAATTCCAAAACCCAATGTCAAACCTCTGATTGATTTGCCCAGAATGGGGGCTGGTGTTACAAAGATGCTCTCGGAAAGTATCGATGCTTTTATTCAGGGGAATGCGGAAAAGGCAATAAATGTTTGCCGGAGCGATTCAGAAATTGATAATCTGCTTGACCAGATAACAAGAGAACTGATAACCTATATGATGAGTGATTCCAAGACAATTGACCGAGCCTTAGCATTGATACTGGTGGCAAGGAATTTGGAGCGAATTGCTGATTTGGCAACTAATCTGGCCGAAGACGTTATCTACATGGTAAAAGGTGAGGTGATAAAGCACCATCGAATAAAAGATGAGGGCGAAAAAGATGAATCGACAAAGCTCGATTAAACCTTTTCAAGATTAATTTGGTCTAACCAATGTATAAAAGGAGGCAACCAATGATTACCAGAATCGCTACCCTGGGATTAGTAATCCTCTTGGGATTAGGTTTTTTGGGTTTAAGAGCACAACCAGTTGAAGTCAAAGAACATTTCTGTCCGAACTGCCCAGAAAAGAAAGAAATGACCGAAAAGCACCAGATGATGCGGGAACCAGGAATGATGATGATAGAACCAGAGACGAGTCTGGAAATGCATAAATTGAAGATTAAACTTCATAAAGAAATTGCCCCATTAAGAAACGAACTCGAAATTAAAGAGCTGGAACTTCAAGCACTCTGGATGGAAGAAAAATTGGATGTCGAGAAAATCATCAAGAAATCTCAGGAAATCCATAAAATCCAAGGTCAGATTAAAGAAAAAGAGATTCGGCATCAGTTTGAGATTTACCAGACCCTAAAACCCGAACAGCAGAAGATGTTTCGACACCGTCACCGGATGGGCTTTGGAATGAACTGGGGATGTGAACGCCGAATGGAAGGATTTGGGGGTTGCTGCAATTAACCAATTGAAAAATCAAAGTTCAATGCGGGGAGTAGTGCTACTCCCCGCATTCTTTATTGACTTTTCCTAGCGTTAAGTAATCATTGAAATTATGAAAGCGATGAGTCTTAAACAACCGAAATTGATCGAGGCGAATCCTTTGACACTGGTTGAAATGCCGATACCGAAATTTGCGCCGGATGAAATTCTGATTAAAGTAAAAAACTGCGGAATCTGTCATACTGACTTGCATATCGTGGAAGGCGAACTTGATTTACCCAAACTCCCAATCATACCCGGACATCAGGTTGCCGGGCTCGTTGAAAAGATTGGCAAGAAGGTAAAAACTTTTAAACAAGGCGACCGGGTTGGTATACCCTGGTTATTCTCGAGCTGCGGTAAATGCAAATACTGCCGGGCGGATAAAGAGAACTTATGCGATAATATCTGTTTTACCGGTTACCATAAAAATGGCGGTTATGCCGAATATATGGTGGCTAAAGAATCTTTTACTTATAAATTACCGGCTAATTTTTCTTTTGCCGAAGCCGCACCACTTTTATGTGCCGGCATAATCGGGTATCGAGCATTCAGACTGAGCCGGACTAAACCAGGAACTCGGCTGGGCATTTATGGTTTTGGCGCTTCGGCTCATATCACGACTCAGGTTGCGCTTGACCAAGGATGTGAGGTTTATGTTTTCTCAAGAAGTGAAGACCATCGCAAATTAGCCAAACGATTAGGCGCCAGCTGG
>JAOUPE010000406.1 GCA_029880025.1 Caldifarciminota bacterium | reverse complement strand
AAGATTGTTATTGGCGGACTTTTACAAAAAAATGACCGAACCGTTATGCGTAAGATACCATTTCTGGGTGATATCCCGATTTTGGGACTTTTGTTTCGAACTACAAGAAAGATAGCCGAAGAGACTGAGGTAGTCATTTTTATTACTCCACACATCCTATGGTGATTCTCTAGTTGTTTAAATCGTTATTTTAATAACTGCCACCATTTTTCTAATTAGACATCTATCCGATGTTGCGCACCACAAAATTACCTATTAACTAATGAAAAAGGTCAATTTTGACCCAAAAATACCAATTTTTTAATCTTTTTTTTAAAGATTCTATTGACTTTTTTATAAATTTACTTTAAATTATATAAAGCTAAGGTTTAAAAACTAGCTTGGACAAGAGGTTACATTTTATTCAGCCTAATCTTTGAGGATTAGGTGTTTAATAATTTTTGTCGCAAGCTGGAAAGGAGGTATAAGATGAAGTATTCGATATTGATTCTGACATTACTTTTGATTGTCGGAATCGGCACAAGTGCAAATCTTAGCGTATATGCTGATTATTATGCAACTGCTAATACGACCTATGACTGGACACTGTTTAAAAATGCAAATCGGACCGATCTCGATTTTGCTCAGCCCCCTGACCCAGAACCAGAATTGGTGTTATTTACAATTGATATTACAAGGAGCGCTCCTTACGCCCAGACACTTTTAATCGGCAATATTAGAATAACTAATGTTGGAACCGATACTGCATTCATTACAAGTGTGGTTGATTCAATCCGTTACTGGGATTTTCAACATGGGCTGTGGATATTCATTAATGAGGCAATTCTGTTTACCGGTTCACATTCTTTAGCCCCTGGTGCAACCTGGATAATTCCGATGAATATACCATTCACTACTCCATATCCCCTTGATTTTGCGTTCCACTATAATTTTGTAAATGTCTACACTTTTGATGGGGGTCGATTCCAATACTATGATGCATTCCATGCTACACCAACGGTTGTGAATGAAACTCTTCATGTTTGGGACGAAATTACGGTTCCGGTCGAATTTAACTATACCTGGGATTATAATGGTCCGTGGAAAGCGCTCGATGACACCACATTTCTAATTAACCTCTCATTAACCAACCAATCCGCAACTTCTGGAACCTATGTAGTAAGAAACTATGCTTACGGAATCAATGAATGTGGTCTCTGGATGGATTCGGTCTTAGTCCATCTCCGTGTTAAACCACCTGATTCTTTTCCAGGTAGAGGCTTCACGCCTGGTTATTGGAAAAACCATCCCGAAGACTTTGCCGCATGGCTGCCAGTTACAATTGCTACTGTCACAGTTACCACAGTTCCACAAGCAGTAGATATTCTTAGTACAAATAATCCTACTTGGCCCAGATTCTTGAAATTTTTCTTAGCTATGAAATTCAACTGTCTAAATGACCCAAGCATGCTAAGCTCCTATTATAATGATATGACGAAAACCGGTGAATTCATGGAAAATCAGACTGTTGCGTATATCCTCAGCGTAGCCGATGGTTATACCCCGAGCACACCAAATTCAGCACTTAATGCTATGAAAAATATCTTTGAACAAATATGTAATAATGATGGTGTTCTCTGGCTTACTCCTCAAGGTAGCAGTGGCAAATCCTTCTCATTATCAACCACATCATCCATCACATTGATTCCGAATCCGTTCGATAACGTAACCGAAATCCGATTCTTAACCGAAGTCAAAGAACCAGTAGCTCTAACCGTTTACGATATTAGCGGTGCTAAGGTTCGTGACCTGGTTAAGAATGCTAATACCAATCTGTACTGGGATGGCACTGACAACAACGGTAGAAAACTGACCCGCGGCGTTTACATCATTCGAGTGAATAACCTAACCTTGAAAGCTCTAATCAGTCGATAAAAAGCAAATAATAAAAATTAAGGGAGAGTCGTTTTCGACTCTCCCTTTTAATTTTGTTCCTTTACCGCCCTAACTTCTCTAATTCACTTATAACTTGATCCAGACCGCCAGTCAATTCTCGCCGGATTTTATGCCCAATTAAAATAATCTGATTTTGTTTGACCACAACTCGCTGTAGATATTTTTCCCGTGCTAAAACTCTAATCAATGCTATTTTGAATAGATTTTCCATAATAAGCGGATACCTGCCAAAACGGTCAACG
>JAOUPE010000405.1 GCA_029880025.1 Caldifarciminota bacterium | reverse complement strand
GGGAAAAATTTTGTTCCAGAAACCAGTAATTTAAAATCGCCATAAGTATTGTATACACCTTTTTTATCAACATCTCTTATCGGGTCAGATATTACATCGATTCCGATTTTTATTCTTTTTTCAAGCTGGGTCTGGGAGATTTCAAGTCCGGGTCGGATTGGCATCGGGAATGAATAGTTGAGTAATAGAAGATTAATCAAAAAAGCGGCTATAAATAAACAAAGCGACGGCATCTTTACTCACACCTCCAGATTCCTAAGAATTATAATATCAAAAAAAACCAAAAAGTCAAGGAATTAACCGATAAGACAATTTTTACGTCAATGAAGCTCGAAGGATCAAGCTCGTAAGAGACTTCTCTTATGTAATCGGTCGGTTTACTATTGACAATTAGGCGATTTTTCTTATCCTTTAATTACTAATGGCTCACGCCTATACACCTGGCTTAAAAGTAACCGAAAGGACCAGGGTAATTAAGGAACGCCGATTACCTCTTCCCGGTGATGTTTTAGCCTCAACTGGTCAAAAAGTTTCTGGCAATGATATTGTTGCCCGAACCGAACTTCCCGGTAATGTAACAACTTTAAATGCGGCAAATCTTCTGGGCGTCCCACCCGAAGATATTATGGGAATGATGATAAAAAAAATTGGCGAAGCGATTGAAAAAGACGAGATTATTGCCCAATCCAAAGGATTTTTCGGTTTATTCAAATCAGCGGTTCGCTCGCCAATTAAAGGCACGATTGAGAGTATATCAGAAATCACCGGTCAGGTGATTTTACGCGAACCACCCCAACCGGTTGAAGTGACCGCTTACATTGATGGCGATGTGACCGAGGTTTTTCCTAAAGAAGGCGTTTTAGTCGAAACAATCGCCAGCATGGTTCAGGGAATATTTGGTATTGGCGGTGAAACCCGAGGCGAACTGCTGACCGTAGTTAATTCACCGGATGAAGTGCTTACGGCAAAAGAGATTGATGAAAAATGTAAGGGTAAAATCGTGATTGGTGGTTCATTGGTCGAATTTTCTGCCTTGCAAAAGGCTAAGACAGTGGAGGCAAAAGGGGTCGTGGCTGGTGGGGTCGAAGACGAATCACTTAAGCAATTTCTTGGTTATGACATCGGTGTGGCAATCACCGGTTCGGAAAAAGAAGGTGTTACTCTGGTTGTTACCGAAGGCTTTGGTAAGATGCGGATGGCAGACCATGCCTTTAAATTGCTGAAGTCATTAAACGGCAAGATTGCATCAATTAATGGTGCAACCCAAATCCGGGCTGGAGTGATTCGACCCGAAGTAATCGTTCCCTGTGAGGATAAGAAAGGTGAAATCAAAAGCAGTATTAGAGAGAGCGGTTTGGAAATCGATACCACGGTCAGAATCATCCGACAACCTTACTTTGGCTTGCTGGGCAAAGTAGTTGGCTTACCGGTAGAATTACAGCTGATTGAAACCGAATCTAAAGTCAGAGTCCTGGAAGTTGAATTGGAAAATGGCAAAAGAGTGACTCTGCCCCGAGCCAATGTTGAAATCATCGAAAGTTAATCAATAGGAGATATTACTTATATGTTTAAGTCAATAAATAACAATAAGATATATATTCTGTTCATTGTGATAATCAGTATGGCGGCAGCTGAATCCGGTTTTGGGTCTCTAAAAATCGTTCCGGCTGCCAGAGAAGCGGCGATGGGTGGTGCTGGAGTAGCCTCGGCGCAAGGACCACAAGCTATATACTTTAATCCGGCTGCCATCAGCCGCTACGAAAAATTCTCGGCTAACGTCCATTACTCCAAATGGTTTTTGGATACTCATCATCAGTCATTTTTTCTGGTTCGCAATGCCAAGATATTTAATATCGGTATCGGCATTGTCAATTTTTCTTATGGCAAGGTTGAGCAAAGGGAAGATAAACCAACCGATGAACCGATTGGTTATTTCGACCCGCAGGATTTCAGCTTATTCCTCACCTTAAGCCGGGCGTTAGATGACCGCACCGCAATCGGTGCCTCGGGAAAATTTTATTATCAAAAGATATTCTCCAATACGGCAAGCGGCGGCGGGTTAGATGTCGGATTAAAATTCAATCCCTTACCTAATTTCGCACTTGGTTTTTCGGTAATCAATTTTGGCACGATGCTGCGATATCAACGGGAAAAATTCTGGCTGCCGACCGAGGTAAAAAT
>JAOUPE010000404.1 GCA_029880025.1 Caldifarciminota bacterium | reverse complement strand
TTATTGGCATAGACCGAAAAAAGAAAGAATCAAGGGGTTGGAAACCGCTCTTACAATCGTTCTTTTAAGAGTCGGAGGGACTTCCCTGTCCCGACATAGAAGACGACCAATAAGACAAAAATGTCGTTAACTTAGGGGGACTCCCTGAGCCGTTATTGTAAATGGCTCATTTCCAAATAAGTTGCAGTTTTTAGATACAGAAACACCACTAACGCCTTAAAATGAAGTTGCTTATAACCTACCGGTGATTAGTTATATATATTCTTATTGTTATAAACTGTCTTTGTTCGTTTGCTTTGTAATAAACGATTGAAAATCAAGAGGTTAACATGTTTCTATACAGAACGTCCATCTTAAGTCTTGCAACCTAATTGGAGAAGAACCAAAAATTTAGGCTTGACATTCCATATAAATTTTTGTAAATTTATTGAAGGATGGAACGCAGGAATTTAAAATCCCTAAAGAAAGGTGGTGATAAAGATGCCAAAGCTAAAAAAGCGTGCAGGTCAGGAAGAGGAGTATGACCGAAATAAGCTGGAGAAATCGATGAAAAATGCCGGTGCTAAAGAAGAGACTGTCCGTAAGGTATTGGAGACATTCAAGCACCAAGAAGGAATGACTACCCAGCAAGTTCGGAACCATGTTATTAATGAGCTTAAAAAGCATGAACCAGAAGTTGCTAACCGATATGAGACCTATGTTAAACCGGTAAAATAATCCTTTCGTTCATCAAAATAAAGACTAACAACCAGGGTCAAATAGTAAAAAACCAAGAATAAACCAGGTAGTTTTAAAGGGTCTGAAAATTACCTGGAGACAGTCTGGGTATATTTCCATTTTAGATTAAAGGTCGAACTGGTCTAAACTGAGTTACCCGCTCTTTATTACTTAAAAATAGCCCGTAATCTTTATCGCGTTAATTGAAGACGGCACTATCCATCCATATTCAGGAATTTGTATTAGGATGGTATTATTTAGGGTTAATTCAGCAAAATGATTTTTTCCGATTGCTTATGTTCTCCAGTCTGCAATCGCAAGAAATATATTCCTGATTGATGGTTATCTCCCCAGATTATCTTGCCTTGTGATTTTCCAAAATGCAACTCATCTACCCGGCGTCCCAGAATATCGAAGATTGACCCATGAAAACCTTCTGGACAATTCTCAAATCTTATCACAATGCGCGGACCAATGCTTGAGAGAATAATCCGATTTTTAACGGTTGTAATATCAGGTTCCTCACTAATGTCAGCGTTACCTAAAGAGTCGGTTTTAATCAGACAAAGGTCATCCAGTATATGACCGGTAATGATGTAACCTCCATCTGAAGTCTGTCGTACCGATGCTCCTTCGTTATCGCCGGTCGTTGCCCCAAAGGTCTTGGTCCAAATCGTATCACCCTGGGCATCGGTCTTAATGAGCCAAATTCTTGCGGTTCCAGGTCCGGTTGCGTCTCTAATCCCAGCGATAATGTATCCGCCATCCGAGGTCTGCTGAATCGAAATGCCCTGGTCGATGAGTTCTCTGGTTCCATACGACCTTGTCCATTGCGTATCACCTTGGGCATCGGTCTTAAGCAACCAAACATCATTCTTCTGCCAACCCGGACCTGGTTCTGGTGTGTTACAGCCGATGATTGCGTAACCGCTGTCCGAAGTTATCCAAAGGGAATAGCTCCATTCAAATGCATTGTAACCGTACATACGAGTCCACAGCGTATCGCCAATCGAATCGGTCTTGAGCAACCAGATATCAGCGCTCCCGGCGCCATAGGAATCGGTCATGCCAGTAATAATATAACCTTTGTCTTCGGTTTGTTCCACACAGTAACCCTCATCCCACATTTCGCCACCATAGCGTCGAGACCATTGATTATTACCATCGGCATCAACTTTGAGTAACCATACATCCCATGGCACACCGGGTTGAGCACGCCTACGCCCGGTGATTATATAGCCGCTGTCTGTGGTCTGCTGCACCCAATTCCCGGTTGCCAAATCATACACACGAGTCCAAACCGTATCACCTTGGGCATCGGTTTTTATCAACCAGGCGCCGTCGAAAGACTCGGTTATCCCGGTGATGATGTAACCGCCATCCACCGTCGGTTGTACACAGTAACCAAATTCTCGTCCTCCCCCACCAAAAGTTTTAGTCCAAAGGATTTCACCTTCAGCATCAG
>JAOUPE010000052.1 GCA_029880025.1 Caldifarciminota bacterium | reverse complement strand
CGCCGACTTTAAGCTTTTCCGTTTGTTCAATAGCGAAGACTATCCCTTCTACTTACAACTATTTTCAAACATCGCAACTTTTGAAAAACTACACCGTTTAGTTGATAATATTCATGTTGATTCGGTGCTGAATTGGAGCGTCGGAGTCGGGGTTCGAACCAACACACCGATTGGACCATTCCAGTTAACCATAGGGATTGCTGATTTCGGCAAAAAGCCACCCCATCCTGAAGCAAGGGTTAATATCTTTTTTTCGGTCGGCAGAGATTTCCGCTATTTTCGAGATTAATTAAAAGTCGATTCCATAAATTACCTCAGCGCGCTAAAATCAATTTTCCTTGATTTTGCGAGCTGCCTGTAGAAACATTATAAAAATAGACGCCAGAATTTACCAGAGTGCCATCCGCTTTACGACCATCCCAGGTGAGCACAGATGTTGGATATTGGAGGTTAGGTGTTGACAGTTCGCACACTAATTTCCCGGTAACATCAAATATTGAAAGCTTTGCTTTACCGATAAAAGTTGGTAAGGTGAATTTTACCGATTTTTGGAAAGGATTGGGCGAGACAGCGACTTCGAATTTTTTCAGAAGTGAGCGATTCGATTCGGCAATCCCTTGAAACATTTTAATTGAATCATATGGTATGGCTCGGTAGTCAAAATAAAGGTTTCCGGTGATTGGATAATCACCCGCATTGTGATAAACCATTGCAATAACCACCGAGTCATCTGGGGGAGAACCAACAAGCGCGGCATTATGGGCAAACTCAAGATGATTCTCTTCAATCACATCGCCATTGAATGTACATCTCCCAAAATCAATCCAGGTGTCTCGACCAGCCGGTCGGACAAATAAACCGCAATCCCAGACCGTATCACCAGGAATTATTAAGAATGCCTGATAGCCGACATAAATATTACCGCTATCATCAGCGGCAACGGTCGGGAAGCGGGCATAGGTCTGGGGTGCGGTTGAATCACCACCAACCAATTTTGTGCCTTTAAAGTGCCAGTTTCCTGGTCCGCCTGAATCCGGGCGATAGACCCAGATTTCGCCGTAGTCCAAGTTTGCGGTGCCAAATTTTACGGTTGCCACTGGTGTATCACGCACTACTTCACAATCATACATATACCACCAACCGGTCACATTTGACATATCTTGATAAGGTGGAGTGTTTTGCCAGAGGAGTTGTGGGTCGGTCCAGGTGTCACCATAGTTAAATGATTCACAGTAATAGTACCAATACTGTTCTGGATTAACTTCGCGGCACCATAAAAAGAAAACATAACCATCGCTGCCAAAACGGAAATGAGGGCCTGCCATCCACTCTAAAGGACCCGGGAAGAAAATTCTTCCATTGTCCCAGGTTTCACCATAATCGGTTGAGCGCCAGATATAGCCATTATAAGTAGTAAGATATGTACCCATATTGGTTGCGGTGTAAATCACAAAACTATCCTTAACCCCAATACAGGGTAGCCAGACATCCCAATCTTCACTATTAGGCAGCTCATAAGCTGCAGTAATCAAACCATCCGGATAACTAACTTCTTTTGAGTAAAAGGCTGGACTCGCAAGGTAATTTCCTCCGCTTTGTGCTGCTTGATGCCAGGCAAAATGAACCATCAAATCAGTTTCTGGCCAGTCTTGTCTTGCATCCAATCCAGGATAAACTCTTCGTGCATCAAAAGTGGAAAGCGGTCCGTAAATGGTCCAGGTATTTCCTCGGTCAGTTGAATATGCTACCATCACCTGAAAAATATTAGTTGGGTCACCACTAAAACGACCAAAGATAACAGCAGCATTTTGTCCATCTTCAGCAAATACGATGTTTTTACCCGGCGAGCCAGATGTAGAACGTGAATCAGGAACAGAATGAATCAAGTATTGGTCTGGACTGACTGGTGGGGCTGGTTGAGGTTCAACGCTCGGGTCAAGGTTTCCTTTGATTGGCAATGCTTCAACATTTGGGGCTCGGGCGCTATTCACACCATAGCAGAGTGCAGTGATTAAGAGTATTGTTATTATTAAATGTTTCATTTTAACTCCTTTCTTGGCTTACAAAATAAGGTTGCCAACCCTTTTTCCTTTGTTTCTAAAAACCTTCATCGCATAAGAATCACCTTCCCTTGATATTGATTGCCGCTTGAAGAAATATTGTAGAAATACACTCCAGAATTTGCTAAGCTTCCATCAGCTTTTCTACCATCCCAGATGAATTCAGTTTTTGGTTGTTGGTTGTTAGTTGTTAGTTCACGAACTAGTTTCCCGGTCACATCAAATACTGAAAGTCTTGCTTTACAGATGTGAGGTGTAAGCACGAATTTCACCGAATTGTGGAAAGGATTGGGAGAAACTAAGACACCATACTGTTTCAAAAGTCTTCGTTGGGTTTCTGGGATATCAATGACTGGTCGGTAATCAAAATATAGATTCCCAGTGTTTGGATATTCTCCGGCATCATTATATATCATTCCTATTTTAGGTATACCCCACCATGGATCCGCCAGAGCATTATGAGCAAACTCGAGGCAGCCTTCCTCAATATCATTACCATTGAATGTAATTCTGCCACAGTCAAACCATCTATTCCAATGATAGAACCGCACAAAAGTACCACAATCCCAGAGAGTATCATTCTGGATAAGAAAGAGTGCCTGATAACCGATAATTGTATTACCCGTATCATCAGCAGCAATTGTTGGATAACGGGCGAACGGCTGAGGTGCAGTTGAATCACCGCCAACCAATTTTGTTCCTCTAAATCGCCAGTTTCCTGGTCCACCTGAATCTGGACGATAAGCCCAAATTTCACCATAATCGTTATCTCTCGTAGCTAACTTAACCGTTGCAACTGGTGTGTCATTCACAACCTCGCAGTCATAATCATACCACCAACCGGTCACATTTGACATATCCGGATAAGGCGGTCTGTCCTGCCAGATAAGTTGCGGCTCAGTCCAGGTTAAACCATAGTCATACGATTCACAATAATAAGGCCAATAAAGGTCAGGATAATTTTCCGTTTGGCGGTTCCATAAAAAGAAGATATAACCATCGCTGCCAAAACGAAAATGGGGACCTCCCATCCAATATAATGGTCCAGGAAAAAATAATCTTCCGTTATCCCAGGTCTCACCGTAATCGGTTGAACGCCAAATGTAAGAGTCCTTGAACCACGTATTATTGATTACAGTAATTATGACAAAACTATCTTTAACCGCAATGCAAGGATCCCAGACATCCCAATCTTCACTATTGGGCAACTCATAAGCTGCAGTAATCAAACCATCCGGATAACTAACTTCTTTTGAGTAAAAAGTTGGACTCGCAAGGTAATTTCCTCCGCTTTGTGCTGCTTGATGCCAGGCAAAATGAATCATCAAATCACTTGCTGGCCAGTCTTGTCGAGCATCTAATCCAGAATACACTCTTCGTGCATCAAAAGTGGAAAGCGGTCCATAATTGGTCCAGGTATTGCCTCGGTCAGTTGAATATGCCACCATCACCTGAAAAATATTAGTCGGGTCACCACTAAAACGACCAAAGATAACGGCAACATTCTGTCCATCATCGGCAAATACAAGATTCTTGCCGGGCGAACCGGCAGTTGAACGAAAATCTGGTATTGAATGGATTATATTCTGGTCATAACCAGTTTGTGGTGGCGGTAATGGTTTAAGACTTGTATCATAATTACCAATGATTGGTTTTGGTTCAACTTTTGGTGCCCGGGCAAGGGGGACAGCAAAACAAAATTTCATAACTATCAATAAAATTGTTATTATGTATTTCATCACAACTCTTTTGTTTCCGAGTTTCCTTTTAATAAATTCTTTTCTTAACTTTTTATAAAGAATTTGTCACCAGAAACTGCGTCGACCAATTTTGACTCCTGAAGTTTAATATGGAATGAAGCTAGAGTCGCAGAGCTATCATTCCAATATCCTTAGCCAATCTTTCAAAGAGCCATTAATTCTACTTCAATTATATTCTTTTTAAGATTTTGTCAATGCTTTTATTTTCTAAATCCACCTCCAGCTCTACCAGTATGTTTCAAGTCGTGCTGGAACAATGGCCAAGGACTATTTGTTGAATTTCCAGAGCCGTAAATGGCATAAAGATAACCGTCCCAACAACTAACATAGATTGTGCCATCTGGACCAATTGCTGGCGAAGATTCTACATAATCACTCATCGGATAAAGCCATTTTAACTCCCCTTCAGAAGTTAAAGCATACAAATAATCACCTGCTATATAAATTGTATCTCCAATACCAATAACCGGTGAAGTGCAAAGTCCCTCTTCTGGCAGGTAAACCCATTCCAATGTTCCATTAGAATTTATTGCCAGTAAATACTCACCGCCAACATAGATAGTTCCGTTCGAACCAATCGCCGGAGAAGTATTTTCCGCCTCGCCAATTCTGCAACGCCATTTTAATTTACCATCCGGATTAATCGCATATAGATATTCAAACGTCAAAGCATAAATTGAACCGTCCGAGCCAATCACGGGTGAAGCGCCTTCCCAAAGATCAACCTGACACTGCCATTTCAATGAACCGTCTGGATTTATTGCAGAGAGATATTCATAAACTCCAACGAAGATTGTGCCATCTAAGCCAATTGCAGGAGACGATTCTATCCATTCAATTGTCTCAAAAAACCATTTCATGGTGCCATCTGGATTTATCGCATATAAACCATCCGAACCCACATAGATTGTGCCGTCTGGACCTATTGACGGCGAAGAAGATACGTCATCGCCAGTTTGGAAATGCCATTTTAATTCCCCTTCAGGATTAATCGCATAAAGACAATTGTCATCCGAACCGATATAAACAGTTCCATCAGAACCAATCGCTGGTGATGATTGTATCAAATCATTGGTCGGAAACCGCCATTTCAATGTCCCGTCCTGATTTATTGCATAAAGACAATTGTCAAAAGAACCGACATAAATCGTGCCATCATTGCTCACCATTGGTGAGGCAAACTCTGAGCCACCAGTTTGATAACGCCATTTCAATGAGCCGGGGACAGAAATCTTAATTTCCTGAGCTTCTGACCATTTAGAAGTCGCACCGTGTTTATCTTTCGCCTTCGCTTTTACATAGTAAGTGTTGGGTGAAGAATAGGAATGAGATATTGTCATCGAGTCACCGCTCAGAACCAACTGACTCCAGTCGGATGTATCGCCATCGCCCCAAGCAAATCTAATTGCCACGCTGTCCTCGTCAGGGTCATTTGCGACTGAATTAAAAGGATAAGAAATACTTACAATTCCGTTTGTCGGTCCATTTGGTTTGGAAGGTGTATCGGGCGGACTATTCCTTCTCTTGCAACCTGCAACAATAAACAAAATAATGAGGACAAGTATTATTTTATTAAGATTATATTTCATATTCCCAACCTTTAAGTTCAGAATTATTTTTTTGTCAAATGTTACACTTACCGAACATCCTTTGTTTTTTAAAATACATTTTACTGTTTTCCAAGAAAACTAACACCAACCCTGCTGGTATGTTTTAAATCATGATGGTACATGGGCCAAGAACTGTTCGCCAAAGTGCCAGAACCGTATATTGCATAAAGATAACCGTCGGGAACGATATAAATTGTTCCGTCCATGCCAATTGCTGGCGAGGATTCAACCCACCTACCAGTTGCATAGCGCCATTTTAATGAACCGTCCGAATTGATTGCATAAATGTTTTTATCATCTGAACCAATATAAATTATCCCGTCGGAAGATATTGCTGGTGAAGATGTTACCCAACCATTAGTTTGAAAACGCCATTTTATGGTACCATCCGAATTTATTGCATAAACATGCTTATCACTTGAGCCAAAATATATTGTCCCATCAATATCTATCGCTGGCGAAGAAATAATCCAACCATTAGTTCGATAGCGCCATTTTATGGTGCTGTCTGGATTGAGCACATAAAGACAACTATCTGCGCAGCCGAAATAAATCGTGCCATCCGAACCGATTGCGGGGGAAGACCCAATTTTCTTACCGACTTGACAGCGCCATTTTAAACTGCCATCCGGGTTAAATGCATAAAAATAACCATCGTCGGTCCCAATATAAATAGTACCATCTGAACCGATTGCCGGCGTAGTTTGAGTCCCGCCTTCTATCCTGCTTTGCCACTTTAATGTGCCATTAGGATTAAAAGCATGGAGAGTATCATTTGCTGTTCCAACATAAATTGTACCATCAGAACCAAGCGCTGGAGAAGCAGGACGCCCATCTATCATTTCGGATCTCCACTTAAATACTCCCTCATTATCGTAAGCGAAAAGGTAACCAAAGCCACATTCTTCGAGTGTTACGAAATAAATAATTGTATCTGAATCGATTGTTGGCGAACACTCCGCAAGAGAAATTACGTTTGACAGGCGCCATTTTAATGAACCGTCCGAATTGATTGCATAGAAATCACTTTCGCCATTAACATAAATTGTGCCATCCGAACCGATTGCGGGTGAGGAAGATACGCCATAGGTTATTTTATAGCGCCATCTTAGGGTACCAACTGCTCCCACTTCTGTGATAACAAGTGAACAACCTTGAGACCAATCTGACGCTTCACCTTTTAGATCTTTTGCCTGTGCTCTTATATAATAAATATCAGGCGATGACCACGAATGAGACATTGAAATTGAATTTCCGCTTTTAATCCAAGCGCCCCAGTCTGATGTATCACCATCTCCCCAGTCAAATCTAATCGCAATATCATTACCATCAGAATCTGATGCCGATGATGAGAAATCATACAAACTATCAACAAAACCAGTGGCAGGTCCACTGGGAGCAGTTGGACCATTAGGAGGATTATTTACTTTTTTACAATTTGAAATAAGAATAATGAAAAAAGTAATTAGCCCCATCATTTTAAAAAGACAATATTTCATATACCTTGCCTATAAAATAATAACTATTTTTACATTTAATGCTACCGTTGTCAAGCATCTTGTTAGGGAAGATAAGAACTCGAATTTCGGCTGAGACGGTTTGATTTTTCTCCGTGTCTTAGTGACTCTGTGTTTTCTTGGATTATGTATTTACGCTTCGTTCTTTTGTTCTTGACTTTTTCCAAAATCCTTCATAGTCTATGAAAAATGGCAAACCAAGAATCTTCCTGGGTTCTACCGGAAATACAGGTTCTCCCCGAATCTCTACAACAAATCGGTTTGCCCAAACTGGCATTAAATTTACTTTATCGGCGCGGCTACAAAGATAAATCAGCAATCGAAGAATTTCTTAATCCAAGCCTGGCTCGATTGCATAACCCAAGATTATTGCCCGATATGGAAAAAGCGGTAGAGCGAGTCATTGCTGCAATTAAGAAGAAAGAAAGAATCTTGGTTTATGGTGATTATGATGTTGATGGCACCTGTGGCACCGCATTATTGGTAAGGGTTCTAAACAAGATTGGTGCCAATGTTTCATTTTATATTCCCCATCGAGAAAAAGAAGGCTATGGGCTTTCCGAATCCGGTGTAATCTTTGCCAAACAAAATGGTTTCAGCCTGATTATCACCACTGATTGCGGTACAACCGATTTTAACGAGATTGAAATGGCGAAGAACGCAGGAATCGATGTTATCGTCTGTGACCACCATGAACCCAAGGATACTCTGCCCAAAGCTTTGGCAATTATTAATCCAAAGCGGCATGATACCAATTATCCATTCCGGGAACTGGCCGGGGTTGGCGTCAGTTTTAAATTAGCCTGGGCTTTACTTTCTGCCACCGGCAATACTAAAGAAGATTTGATTGAACATTTAGATTTAGTCGCATTAGGGACCATTGCGGATATTGCACCATTGTTAGATGAAAATCGCGCTCTGGCAAAATTTGGGATGTTAAAGATTAAAGATACCAATAAGGTAGGACTTCGAGCTTTACTAAAAACGGCTGGCTTGAGCGGCAAAATGATTACGCCTTATGAAATCGGCTTTATGTTAGGACCAAGAATTAACGCTTCGGGCAGAATTTCCGAAGCCGGCAAAGCAGTTGAACTCTTAATTACCGAAGATGGAAAACGCGCCGCAGCAATTGCCCAAGAATTGGACTTAGAAAACCAGAAGCGCCAAAAAATTGAAGAGGAGATTTTGATTAAAGCCTCAGAGCGGGTAGAGCGAATGGATTTGGATAAAAAAAGGTTCCTGGTCTTAGCCGATGAGAACTGGCATGAAGGTGTGGTCGGTATTGTTGCCTCTCGCATCGTTGAACGATTCTATCGCCCGACGATTCTTATTGCTCTAAAAGAAGATAAAGGCAAAGGTTCAGGACGCAGTATCCCCGGATTTCATCTCTATCAAGCCCTGAAGAGTTGTGAAGACCATCTGCTAGGTTTTGGTGGGCATAAATATGCTGCTGGTTTGACCATCAGCCGGGAAAATATTGATAAGTTCTCTGATTTAATTGACCAGTATACTTGGAAGAACACCTCTGAACAACTATTCCAAAGAAAGGTTTTTATTGATGCCAAAGCATCGCTTTATGATTTTGATGAAGCGTTTCTAAAAACTTTAGCTAAATTTGAACCGTTTGGATCAGAAAATCCTGAACCGGTCTTTGTCACCCATGGGCTTGAGGTTGTTGGCTATCCGAAGATTGTCGGCAAAGACCATTTGCGTTTCAAGGTGCGTGAGAATAAAGAGTGTGTGTTTGATGTCATCGCCTTTGGCAAAAGCGAAGCGATTTTGAAGCTGGTC
>JAOUPE010000403.1 GCA_029880025.1 Caldifarciminota bacterium | reverse complement strand
TTGCGGTAGCTGACGAATCTCGCACAAGGATTCGGCGACCAAAAACTTAATATGGCACTCGCCCTTGATAATCCTATCGGAATAATCTAGGTGTCAGGCACTTTAATAATTAAAAATAAAGGAAAACTTGCCACCTGAAGTTTCTGAAATAAGATTTATCCCTTATAACCGATTAAATGAATTCTATGACTTAGCGACTGGATTTAAGACCGAACATGGGGCTTCGATTTGGTAATTGATAAATTGCAAGTCGGCAAAGATATACCAATCACCGGCACTTTAATCTGGTTTTACCACACCGGTCCGAGGGAGGCGAGAAAATTGACACTTGACTTTGCAAAAAATCGGACTAAAATGGGAATATGATTATTAAAAGGAATCTTTTGGCTGAGGTTAAGGCTCATCTTGGGCAGAAGGAGATTAGTTTTATTGTCGGACCAAGACAAGCCGGAAAAACGACTTTAATGCTTTTGCTCAAGGAATATTTAGAAAAGGGAGGCGAAAGGACACTCTTTCTGAATTTAGATGTTGAACTGGATAAAGAATTCTTTGCCACGCAGGCGAAGTTGAAAAAGAAGATTGAATTGGAGTTAGGGAACAAACCGGGATTTGTCTTTATTGATGAAATCCAGCGCAAAGCCGACGCCGGTCTTTTTCTAAAAGGTATCTATGATATGAATCTACCCTATAAGTTCATTGTTTCGGGTTCGGGCAGCGTAGAACTGAAGGAAAAGATTCATGAGTCGCTGGTTGGCAGGAAACGAATCTTTGAACTTACTACTTTGTCGTTTGAGGAGTTGGTAAATTTCAAAACCGATTATAAATACGAAAACCGCCTAAAAGATTTTTTTGCGGTGGAGAGTAACCGAGTTTATGAGCTTTTAGAAGAGTATCTAAACTTTGGCGGCTACCCACGTATTGTTTTAGCCGAAGAACGGGTGGAAAAGCTAAAGTTAATCAATGAAATCTATCAGAGTTATATGGAGCGGGACATTTCTTATCTTTTGAAAGTCTACAAGACCGAGGCATTTAGTAATCTGGTAAAGGTAATGGCTGCCCAAATTGGTAACCTGGTAAATCTTTCGGAATTGTCTTCGACTTTGGGTATTGCGATTAAGACGGTGAAAGAATATCTCTGGTATCTGGAGAAAACCTTTGTTCTTCAAAGGATTTCTCCTTATTTTAGAAATGTTCGCAAGGAGATTACCAAATCACCAGTTTTTTATTTTTATGACCTCGGCTTAAGAAATTTTGCGCTGGGCAGTTTCGGCAGCCTAAAAGAACCGGGCTTTGTTTTTCAAAATTTTGTTTTTAACCTTTTAAAAGAAAAGACCAAGCTGAGTTCGGCAAAAATTTGTTTCTGGCGAACCAAAGATAAAGCAGAAATTGACTTTGTGATTGATTTTTCGAGAAACCCGATGCCGGTCGAAGTGAAATACAAAAAATTGGTGCGACCAGAAATAACCCGAGCATTAAGGAGTTTTATTGAGCGGTATAAGCCGAAAAAGGCTTTGATATTAAATCTGACGCTGGATACGGTTATCAATCTAAATCAGACGAAGATTTTTATAATCCCGTTTTACCGAATTTTAGAAACCGCCTTTTGGTAAAATTAGGATGAAAAATATCATCAGAGAAGAATTTTAACCACGGATTAACACGGATAAACACAGATGATTAACCACAGAGGATACAGAAATTTAACCGCAGGATACCAGAGAAAGCTGAGAAGATGAAACCACGAGATTTCACAGATTTTCACAAGATAAAGGATGAAAAACAACCACAGAGGACACAGAAATTTAACCGCAGAGATAGCAGAGAAAGCAGAGAAGATGAAACCACGAGATTTCACAGATTTTCACAAGATAAAGGATGAAAAACAACCACAGAGGACACAGAAATTTAACCGCAGAGATAGCAGAGATAACAGAGAAAAGAAAACCACAGATTAACACAGATAAACACAGAAAGAATAACCTAGGTGTCAGACACCTTAATAATTATGAAAGACTAAGAGGCTAAAAGTGATTGAAACTAAAAGCCAGTTTATTGACATAATAGTGTTATAAGTTATAATTAACTATGGTGGTAAAGGATAAATCTTATCATTTTTTCATTAATAACGACCTTTCCGAATACGCCGGTAAATGGGTGGCAATTGTTGATGAGGAAGTAGTGGCAAGCGG
>JAOUPE010000401.1 GCA_029880025.1 Caldifarciminota bacterium | reverse complement strand
CGTTGCTGGTATTGCTCCCAATCCATGCGGACAGACTGATGCCAATCAGTTAATCGTCAAAGAAATCCTCAAAAATATTTATTGGAGAAATGAAAGAGTATTGGGTAAAGCAGTATTTGCCGCAAAATGCTCTTTAATGGTCTGGTATCCGACTAATGACTGGTATTATGGCACGGCTTACCTTTACACCCTCTTTGGCGACCCAGCATTAAGAATCAAGTATCCGATAAATACTTCGGTCGACGAAGCGAAAACTTATATTTCTTCTGAATCATTTAATCAGAACCCAACGATTGTGCGTAATATATTACACTTGTCTAGTAAAGAACCAGCAGTTCTACTTGATATTAATGGTTGCAAAGTGACTAATCTGAAATCAGGAGATAATGATATCCGACATCTGGCACCAGGTGTCTACTTTATGCGTCAAGGAACTAAGGGCAAAATTGTCAAAGTTGTTATTACAAAATAAGGAGTTGATTGAATGAAAGAAAAATATTTTGTTGTGTTCATATTATTAGGATTTTTTCTTCTGGCTGGGGTAACTAAAGCCGACCAGCTTGCACTAATTCGGGTAACAGTTGAACAGAGAATCGAAGCAGCACAAATGAATCTTAAAGTTTATCAGGATTTCAAGGATGCAATTCTAATTGGACTGAATAATGAGCTTGAGCAAATCATAAGAAATAAGGGCTGGCAATTCGAAATTCTCGACCCAGAACTTACACCTGGAGAATATTTCCTGGTTTATAAAGCAGGAGCAGGAACATATAGTAAGCCAGGTAGAGTTTTATTAGATTATCCGCGCCATGCGTTAGTGCGGATGTCAGAATCAGACGCATATGAAGCAAAAGCAGCAGGCTATGAGATGAAACGGCTTATACCTCATCCAATTCAGATTAAGGAAACAGTTGAGCCATTTATCGTACCAGCATCTGATACCTTGATTCAACAAATGGTCGAATCGGTTTCGCTCGACAGTTTATTGTTAACCCTGCGCGATTTGCAGAATTATCAAACCCGCTATACCTATAGCCGGAAATGTGATACCGCTGCCTGGTACCTGTATGACCGTTTCAATGCAATTGGAATGTCACCTGAGTATGATGTGTATCTTGCCGGAACCCGTCGCGATACCTCATATAATATAATTGCAACATTGCCGGGTCAGGTTCATCCGGAAAGCATCGTGATTGTGTGCGGACATTTTGATTCTTATTCAAACCAACCCTATATTTTAGCACCCGGAGCAGATGATAACGGTACCGGTACTGCTGCAGTACTTGAAGCAGCGCGCTTACTATCTCAATACCAATTCCGCTGGACGATTATGTTCATTACCTTTTCCGGTGAAGAGCAGTGGATGCTCGGTTCTTATCACTGGGTTGATTCAGTAGCCGTCCCCCAGCAATTAAATATTGGCGGCGTTTATAATATGGATATGTTTGCTTATACCGCTTATGACAGCAGTTTGATGTATGTCATTCGGAATATACAATCAACTCCTCTGGCAATTCTGGCGGAGTCAGTTAATGTCCAATACAATATCGGTCTCGAAGTAGTAAATTTTTGGGATGAGGATTGTGCTGGTGATAACACGCCGTTCTGGGAGCAAGGCATCAAAGCGGTTTTTGTTCTTGAGGATTCGGAATGGGGAATCTGGAATGGTTCGAATCCGCATTATCATACAACCCATGATACGATTGGGAATTTACGCCTCGGTCAGTTATTGCGTGGGACTCAGCTTGCCGTAGGATGTTTGGCAGCAATGGCTGGACCAATTGGAGTTAATGCAGTCGCCGAGAGACCATTTTTTACTAATTCAGCTACTGATGTTAATATATTCCCTAATCCTTTTTCGAAATACGCTGTAATTCCAAAACATGAGAACGAGCTATTCCTAATCTACGATATCACCGGTAAATTATGCAGTAAAAATCTTGGTAATCAGATTGGTACTGGTTTAGCTCCAGGTGTTTATTTTGTAAGGTCGGCTCAATACAATTCACCAGTTATTCGTATAGTAAAGATAAATTAAAGTAGAATTTTTACACTCAGTGTATCTTGATTGTTAAATTTCTTAGAAATAAATTATTTAAGGTTTGCGAAAAATAAAGAAATGCCGAATCCGGTAAAACAAGAAAGCACCGACCATAAATACCAACCAGGCAATAATAAGTATCTTTTTCCAGGGTAAACCAATCGG
>JAOUPE010000402.1 GCA_029880025.1 Caldifarciminota bacterium | reverse complement strand
AACCGAGCATCACAAACCGGACCGGTAGCAAGAGTGAAATAAATTATCGGTATCAATAAATAAAAGGTTTTTTTGAAGTAACGAATCAAGCAAATTATTACACCTATCATAATGAATAGCTGAAATATAGCTGCCCAGATTAGAATTAAAAATCCAATAGGGGATAGGTTAGAAAACCTTTCTTTAATAACTAAATCAACTGCTTGCTTTATTTTACCTCGAGCTAATAAAGCCAATGCATCTTGCATTACCCTTGGCTTCACTTGTAATTCGGTTAATGGTTTTCCGGTAATATATTGGATTAACGGGCTGATTCCAATTGGAACGATAAAGTTTAAAAGAAAACTTGAACCGTGAATCTTGGCATAGGTTAAGGGAGAGTGTAAAATATACTTCAACCCAACTCGTGAACCGATTTGAGCTCGAATCGCTTCATTCGTAGTATCTAATTGCGGATTATTAGCGAAAACTGTCTGGACTTCAGACCAGATGGTATCCCGAGCTTCAGATAGACTTATTCCTTTTTCACTGGCAATTACCGTCGGCGCATTATAGAGAAAAACGTTTACTTCAGCCGTCGTGGCAAAAATTGGTTTTTTGAATACCATCGTGTTACGAATTATCCAAGGGGTAAGAGTCAGAAAATAAATTATGATAAATCCGATAATACTAATTAACCGAATATTAATCTTCTTCTGCCTTATTAGAAGAATGATAAAAACGAGAATCGGGAAATAAATCGAGATGGTTCGGACATAAGTGGCTAAACCAAAAAGAAAACCGGCAAGCAATAAAGGGATTAACTGCTTATTGAAATTCGTCTTTACCTCTTCTTCCTTGATGGTAGGGGTGTGGGAGAGTGTTGGCACAAGACACGTTTCACCCCCACCTTTATCCTCCCCCATCAAGGGGGAGGAAATTTGAGTAGCTATCTGTTGCTTGTTCTTAATAATAAGAAGAAGCAAATATAAAGATAGAAGGATTAAGAATGTGAATAATGATTCGCTGATGAGTTTGGTCGAATGGAAAGCAATATTAGGGCTTAAGCCAAATAGAATACCACCGATAAATGCAATTTTCCGATTTTCCAAGAATTGTAAAGCCAAAAGAAAAGCCAAAATCCCGGTAACGCAGGATAGGATAATCTGGATTATGATGATTGAAATTGGGTTTTTACCGAAGATTAGATAACCAAAGGCAATGAATATCGGATAACCAGGTGGCACGAATGATTCGGGTCGGCAAGGCGGAACCGTATCTCTTGAATATAAATGATGGTTAATAAGATTGAGGGCTAAATTATTATAACGCATCGCATCGGCAATCGGCAATAATGCTCGATTGATATTCTGAAAAACCGGAATAACGAAAAGAAGCTGGATGATTATTATAATAACTGAGATTGTCAGGAATTCTTTTTTATGGTTCAATATCAATTTAATAAAGGTTTTGCGCAGATGAGCACAGATTTAATCGCCGATGAGTAAAATTAAAAATTAAAAACCAAAAATAAAAAACACATACTAAAGATGTAAACAGGTGATGCGAAGATAAGAAATTTTTGCGTTTTATGGTTTGTGCTTTTAATATTTTATTTTTCATCTTTACTTTTGAAGGATTGTGCCCATTTGTTTTAATGAACCTCATACCGAAAACCTTGTCGACGGATTCGGTTCTTTACTAAAAGTCCAAGCAAAACACCAACCACAAATCCGCCGATATGGGCAAAGAAAGCAACCCCGGCACCGCCACCCATAGAACTGGCGCCATAGAGAAGTTGTAGAAAGAACCAAAAGCCCAAAAAGATAAAAGCGGGTAATGCCATAAATCTAATGAAAAAGAATATTGGGACTAAAGCTAAAACCTGGGCTCGCGGATAAAGTATAAAATAAGCGCCCAAGATTCCAGAAACCGCACCCGACGCACCGATTGTCGGCACTTTCGAACCGACTGCGGTTAGAATATGAGCTGCACTACCGGCAAGTCCAGTAACCAAATACATTGCCAGAAATCCAAAATGACCAAAGGCATCTTCAACATTATCGCCAAAAATCCATAAGTAGAGCATATTGCCTAAAATGTGCCAGAAACCACCATGCAAAAACATTGAAGTAAAAAGAGTGTGAATGCCTTGCCCGGCAACGATATTTCTTGGAATCATTCCAAAATGAAAAATGAATGTATTAACATCTCGACCCAATGACAT
>JAOUPE010000400.1 GCA_029880025.1 Caldifarciminota bacterium | reverse complement strand
ACGCTAGACGCTTCACCCAATAAGCTATTTCTGGCATCAAGCGCTAGGCATTTAGCGTTAAGCGTCTAATCTTGACACCACCAAAAGCTTTTCTATACTACCTTAATGCGCAGTGAGAAGAAACCGGCACGGAAGATGGAAATTCCGGACGGACTTTGGCAGCGCTGCGATTCCTGTAACGAAATTCTTTATCGCAAGACTTTAGAAAAGAATTTCTTTATTTGTCCAAGGTGTAACTTCCATTTTCGTATTTCGAGTCGTAAATATATTGAGCTGCTGCTGGACCAAGGCAAAATCGAAGAATTTGATGCGGATTTGATGCCAGGTAATCCCTTAGGTTTTCCTAATTATGAAACCAGAATCAAAGAGACTCAAACCAAAACTTCATTAAAAGAAGGGTTCATCTACGGCAAAGGCAAAATTGGCGAAAAAGCGGTTGTGCTGGGAGTAATGGATTTCAATTTTATTGGCGGCAGTATGGGTTCAGTAGTTGGAGAGAAGGTTGCCCAATCGATTCGTCTGGCAAGAAAAGAAAGAATTCCTTTAATTATTATTTCCACTTCGGGCGGGGCAAGAATGCAAGAAGGCATCTACTCCTTGATGCAGATGGCAAAGACTTCGGCTGAACTGGCATTATTGGATAAAGCCAGGATTCCTTATCTTTCGATTGTAACTAATCCAACCTTTGCCGGAGTGATGGCATCTTATGCCTCTTTAGGCGATATCATTATTGCCGAACCCGGGGCGTTATTAGGGTTTACCGGTCCAAGAGTGATTGAGCAGACAATCGGCGAAAAGTTGCCCCAGGGTTTTCAGAGGTCCGATTTTCTCCTCAAGCATGGTTTTGTTGATATGGTTATATCACGAAAAGATTTGAAAGATACGATAAGTAAGATTTTAGATATTATTTGGTCAAAATCGAGTCAGGAGCAGTGAGCCAAGCCAAAAACTAACCACCGATAACTAACAACTAAAAATGAGCCGAGTTCGGTTTGACCAGGTCAGTAAAATCTACGACAAAAATGTGATTGGGGTCGACAATATTACTTTTGAGGTGCAGGATAAAGAATTCTTCGTTTTGGTTGGTCCTTCGGGCTGTGGCAAGTCGACAACTTTAAGACTAATCGCCGGATTAGAAGAACCGACCAAAGGTAAAATTTATATTGGCGAAGGAATAGTCAATGATGTGCCGCCAAAGGACCGGGATATTGCAATGGTTTTTCAAAATTATGCACTATATCCGCATATGACCGCTTTTGACAATATGGCGTTTGGTCTTAAGATGCGTAAGTTGCCAAAATCAGAAATCGATAATCGGGTCTTAGCGGCAGCAAAAATTCTTAACATCAGTCATCTTCTGGAACGGAAACCAAAGGCGCTTTCCGGTGGCGAACGCCAAAGAGTAGCGGTTGGCAGGGCGATTGTGCGTGATCCAAAAGTCTTTCTTTTTGATGAGCCGCTTTCCAACCTTGATGCCAAATTAAGAGTCCAGATGCGAGCCGAGTTGTCACAAATCCAGAAAAAACTCCAGACCACGGTTTTCTATGTTACCCATGACCAGGTAGAGGCGATGACATTGGGACAGCGTATCGGTGTAATGAAAGATGGCAAATTACTTCAAGTCAGTGATGCGATGACTCTATACGATGCGCCGGTGAACAAATTTGTTGCCGGTTTTATCGGCAGCCCGCCCATGAATTTTGTCGAAGGTTTCATAAAGAATGAGCCTAAAATAATTTTTGAAGGAAATGGTTTAAATTTTCCTCTTTCTCCAGAAATTGCCAAAAGACTCGGGTCATATGTTAATCAGAAAGTGATTATGGGTATTCGACCAGAGGATATTTTATTGAATGACAATGATAGAAATTTACCAAAGTTTCAAGCCTGGGTCGAAATGACCGAACCGATGGGCAATGAAACGATTGCTTATCTCAGGGTAGCCAACAATCGATTAGTTGCCCGGATTCCTTCCCGTTATCAACCAACCACCATCGAAAATGTAGATTTCTTTATTAATTTCGAAAAGATTCATTTTTTTGATAAAACCACTGAGCAGGCAATAGGATTAAAATAGTCGCTGTTCAATAAAAAGTCAAATTTTCAAATCCAAAAAAGTTACTTAAAAGTAACGCTGAAATCAAGCCAAATTTTCTTCTAACTCGTCCTTCGTCAATCGCTTATCTCTCGATGCCACTTCTCTTTGCGTCAAATTG
>JAOUPE010000002.1 GCA_029880025.1 Caldifarciminota bacterium | reverse complement strand
CCCCTGTCTGTTCCCCAGGCTGCTTAGGGGTCTGCCCCCGTGTCTGCTCCCGAGTCTGCTTCCGGGTCTGCTCCGGAGTCAATTCCTGAGTCTGTCTCCGAGTCTGCCCCTGAGTCGGTTCCCGAGTCTGCTTCCGAGGCTACTCCGGAGTCGGTTCCCGAGTCTGCTTCCGAGGCTACTCCCGAAGCCACTTAGGAGGCCACCCCCTAGACGGTACCCCCTCCCTTTGACGAAAATACGATAAGCGATTGACGAAGGACGACTTAGAAGAAAATTTGGCTTGATTTTATCTTTAATGACAATACAATTTAAAATAGGATAATGCATAAAAGGACTTTTGTTTTTACCAAAGAAATGGCTGAACTTTTAAGAAAAATTCGTAAAAAGGCAGGTCTGTCCCAGAAAGAAGTAGCCGAAAGAATGGGATTATCGCCCAAATCTGGTCATTCCTATATCTCGGTGCGGTAAAAATTGATTAGTTCGATACCTTATTTTCTTAGAGAATTCTCATAAATATAAATTTGGGGATTTACTGGATTCCACTCCATATTTGGAAAATCAGGATAAAATTTTACACCCAATATCTCAAATTCATTATAAAATTTCTTTACTAATTTATATTCGTTTTGCTGAGCAAGCTGCTTAATAAATTGTTCGCAGGTCCAGATATTGTCACGCGCACCCGAAAACTCCTTTACTTCGTATTCGGTTATAATAAAATAATCAGGCGCCAATCTTAAAAGATTCTCGTAATTGTAACCAGTTATTACTATTTTATCGGTAATCATTTCAATTGGTGGAGTATAATTCCATGGAAAGAAACTGGCTAGACCAATTGTCGCATCTTTGGGAATGTTTTCTTTTACCCAATCCGCCGACTCGATACGGGTATCGACCGGGGTCATTCTTTTAAGCATTGCTAATGAGAATAACAAGGTATAAACAAATGTAAAAATTATCGCACCAATCAAAAAGGGTTTAATGACTCTTATTTTTTGATTTAATATTAAATCTTCGATTGTTCTTGATAAACCAATAATTAAAAATGGCAGTACGGGCAAGATATGCCTAAGATGAGGAGAGGCTCGATAAACCAGCATCAAATAAAAGGGGATGATAAAAAACAGCAGCATCAAATCACTATTCTTTCGTTTATAAATTAGGTAAATCAGACTAAGAAAAGCAAAAATTGTTAGGGGCAAACGAAGCGAATGATAGGTGGCAAGGCTAAACGGTAAAATCAAATTAGTTGGATAAGCATTATAATAGAGTAACCCTCTTCTGCCAAAGATACCACCAAAGCCATTTTCATCACCATTAAGGAATTCGTTTAAAGAAAGAATCGAATAAGGTGTTGTTAACAAAAATATTAAACCCGCTACCAGAATTGTGATAAAGGTATAATTGCAAAATAATTTTTTTAAGAGAGGTATTTTCTTTTTTTTATTTAAATTATAGATTTTAAACAGAAAGGGCAGAAATAACAATAAATTAGTATATTTTGTGCCGGCGGCTAAACCAATAAATAACCCGGCTAAAATGAACCACAAGGTCATCTTTTTTGCCGGGACTTTAGTCGTGATAAAGCAGAAAGCTAATATTAGCCAAAATACGCCTGGTGCATCAACCACTAAGAAATGGGATTGGTAAATAAGTGAAGGGATGATAGCCGAAAAGAGCGCAGCGATAATTCCAACTTTTTCATTATAAAGATTACGGGTAATTAAAAAAATCAGTAGGATGAGAATTATCCCTTCAACTATTGAAATTAACCTTCCCACTTTAAATATTTTAGCATAATCGCTAAGCGAGATTTTTTCGGTTGGCTGCCCAAATCGGTCTGTTTTAATCGGCAAGGAGAATGATTTTAAATAACGAAATAACGAAGCGACTTTTAACGAGAATAATATCGTATAATAATGAAAAGTCGGATTTATGAAGTAATGAGGATTTAGACTGGGCGGCTCCATCTTGAAAAGTAAACCCAAAACGAACGCCTCGTCTTGATAATGATTACGCCAATATGGCTCTTTAGGAATACCCCAATCCATGCCATAGAATCGAAGCAGTCCAGCAACAATAATGACTAAAATTAAAATTATATATATATATTTTCTCATACGACCCATAGTAATAGAATTAATGATTGTGTCAATAACCGGGCATCTTATAATCAAGCACGAAATTATTAAACCAGGATAATATTTACTGCCTGATTATTAAGAAAATCTAAACGACTTTAGATTCTTTTTGCCCCCCTTTTTAAATCTCACGACCAATTCAAACCAATCTAGCTGGATACCATGTCGGTTAATGCTTGCAAACCAAATATTGACAGTAATCAATAAATTATGATAATTATGATGTTAACTGGAGGCAGATATGTTTAATATTGTCTTAATGCTTATGGTAGCAACCCTAAGCGGTATACAACCTTCGGAATATCTATGGGTTGAGTGCACTCAACAAGATTTCAAAGATGGCGCTTTCGAACACAATCTTTATGCTTCACATCGTTTTGGCGGGGCGGTCGAATTTGTGCCGAGATTCGACTTAAATAATGATGGATTTCTTGACTTGTTTGTCAACCAATACTGGAGCAGCTATAGCTACATCTATTGGGGAGATTCTAACGGATATTCAATTAATCGAAGAACGATTTATAATCCAGGTGGTGCGGGCGGTAATTGCGACGCTGCCGATTTAAACAAGGATGGCTATGCTGATTTTGTGGTATCTCGATATTACGAACCGAGTCTTTCAATTTTTTGGGGAACTGAAAACGGTCCTGACCCTAATAATCAAACCGATCTTGCTTTGGGCGATGGTTCTAATGAAACCGGTCTAATCGCTGATTTCAACAAAGATGGCTATTTAGATATCGCGATTGGTAATTACTGCCGCGGAAAAGCTGCGGTAATTTGGGGGAGCGCTTCAGGTTATTCAATAAATAATCGAACCGAATTGCCGGTAACCTGTTTGACCGGGCACAATCTTGAAACTGCCGACTTCAACAAAGATAATTGGTTAGATTTGTTAATTGCGAATCGAGACGATTCCTCAAATATTATTTACTGGGGTAGTGAAAACGGCTTTTCCGCCAGTAATCATACTGACTTGCCTTTTCTGAGCAATAACATTCATGGCACTTCGGTAGCTGATTTGAATGGTGACCGTTGGTTGGATTTGGTCTTTACCGGATGTGGTTCGATTGAGGATATATATATCTATTGGGGCAGCGAATCAGGTTTTCAAAATCATCAGGAATTGAATCCAGGAGGTCCAGCCTTAGGCGGTAGTTCAGTAAGCGATTTGAATGGTGACGGTTACTTGGACATACTTTATATCAAGGGTGAAGCGGAATTGAAGCCTTTAATCTACTGGGGAAGCAGAAATGGTTATTCGAATCGAAACCGGACTGAAATCAATACTTTAGTTTGGGGTAGTGGTGGATTCATCGCCGATTTCAATTATGATGGGCAGCTCGATATTTACTTAGACAACTTCGCCGCTGGTGTTGGTTCGTATCTGTTTTGGGGTCCCAATTTTAGAGCTTACCAAGTAATTCCTTGTGAAGGCAGGGACCATCACGCAATGTTCCGAGAAGTCGGGAATACCTATAATCGAAAATATTGCGAAGATTATATATCATCAGTTTTTGATGCCGGATTTGTCGCAACCTGGAAAAAGGCATTTTGGTCAGGATATCAACCAACCGGCGCCCAAATCCAAATGTTTCTGAGAAGTGGTAATACCTCAAGTCCTGATAGTACCTGGACACCCTGGATTGAAGTCACAAATGGCAGACCCATACCACAATCACTTAGAGCGCGTTACTTGCAGTATATGGCAAAATTGGGCTACACTAATCCATCCTATTTGCCAGCCCTTGATAGCGTCAAAGTTTCATATCAGACCCAGACGATTGTTTATCAACATGATGTCGGAGTGATTGAAATACTTGAACCGCTGGATACGATATATGCGGGTTCGACCGTTACGCCGACTGCGGTCGTGAAGAACTTTGGCAGCTTTTATGAGGATTGCTGGATATTTTTCAATATCGGGTGCGAGTATTCAGATTTTCGTTTTATTGGCTTAGAAGCCGGTGAAATTGATACCGTAACATTTGACCCTTGGCTTGCGCTTACCGGTTACTATAATGAAGGCGCAGCGACCTATCTTGAGACGGATGAAAATCCAGAAAACGATACGGTTTCAGAATGGCTGACGGTAATTGAAGTTCAAGCAGTTACGTTATTTAAACCTTATCCAAATCCTACCCCCCATAATCTTGCCATAAGTTTTACCCTACCTAATCAAAGTAATGTTGAAATCACGGTTTATAACATAAATGGTCAAACAGTAAAGACTCTTATTTCTGGCACCAAAGCAGTTGGCAACTATCTGATTAATACCGATTGTCGAGGACTTAAAAACGGCGTTTACTTTGTGAAGATGAAGACCGATAATTTTGAGGCACGTGAAAAATTTGTTGTAATCAGATAGCAATCTACAAAACTAAAGGGCTCGAGTCGAGCCCTTTTTTATTTTATCTTCTGCCCATCAGAAATTTGTAATTACTGCTTATTTTATCGATTGGCGTTTGAGTTTAGGTAAGGAATCGATAGTTTTTTGTTTCTTTTCGAAAGTAACCTATAATCAGCGAGAAAATTTTTTCTAATCTCTTATTCATTTCTTATGATAAATTAGACATTAGATGATGCTATGGTTCAGCAGGTAACCTAATGGATAGCTTAAGTTGTGACCTGGCGAGCTGCATGGAAATTACTTAGGAAACAATTTGAAAAGTTACCGACGAGGTCAATTGGGAAAATCATACTAAGCGCTACTCCGTGATTCGTCGGTTAGACAAGATTATGATTGACAAATCCATTTTATTGCTTAAACTATATAGATAAAGTTTTTAGTATGTCTACTTATCTATTTGTAATTACTGATAGATACACATTACTAGACAATGTTAGATAAAATCCTAGCCAAGTTTATTGGCACCAAAGACGAGAGGGAAATGAAACGTCTTTGGCCAATTGTGGACCAGATTAATCAAATTTGGGAATCGTTTAAGAACCTCGATCCAACAGAATTTCCCAAAAAGACCGAAGACTTTGTTGTTCGAATTAAAGATGGCGAATCAATTGATCAAATTCTACCTGAAGCCTTCGCATTGGTTAAGGAAACCTGCCGTCGTCTTTTAGGTAAGAAATGGCCAGTTTGCGATATTGAGACCACCTGGAATATGGTTCCATTTGATGTCCAGCTGATCGGTGCAATAGTTCTGCATCAGGGCAAAATTACTGAGATGAAGACCGGAGAAGGAAAGACTTTAGTTGCGACTATGCCGTTATATCTAAATGCTCTGACCAAACGAGGGGCCCATTTGGTTACGGTTAATGATTATCTGGCACGTCGGGACCGTGAATGGATGGGACCGATTTATGAATTTTTGGGCCTTACCGTTGGTTGTATTCAACAGGGTATGATGCCGGAAGAACGAAAACCACATTATAATGCGGATATAACTTATGGTACAAACAACGAGTTCGGTTTTGACTATTTAAGAAATAATATGGCAATCAATCTTGAGGATAAAGTGCAGAGAGGTCATTATTATGTAATCGTTGATGAAGTTGATTCGATTCTGATTGATGAGGCTCGTACTCCACTAATCATATCTGGTCCGGTTGAGGCTTCCGAAAAAAGTTTTGACGGGCTGACTCCATTGATTAGGAGAGCATATCAAAGTCAAACCATTTTGGTGAATCGAGTGGTCGAGGAAGCAGGAAACTTGTTGAAATCGAACAAACGATATGAAGCCGGAATTAAACTTTTACAAGCGCGTCGTGGCTCCCCAAAAAATAAGCGGCTCTTAAAAATTGAGCAAGAGGAAGGGATAAAGAAATTAATTGAGAAAGTAGAATTGGATTTTATCCGCGACAAACGCTTCCACGATATCGATGACGAACTCTATTTCGTGATTGATGAAAAAAACCATGCGATTGACCTAACCGAAAAAGGACGAACTGCCTTAGCGCCGAAAGACTCGGCGCTGTTCATCTTGCCTGACCTCTCTACCGATTTATCCAAAATTGACCAAGACCCAAAACTTACGCCCAAGGAAAAAATTTTTGAAAAGGAACGGGCTTACGAACACTATGCCAAGAAAAGCGAAATGTTGCATAATTTTCAAGCCCTTTTGAAGGCTTATACTTTATTTGAAAAAGATGTTGACTATATCGTTTCCGATGGTAAAGTTATCATCGTGGATGAATTCACCGGCCGATTAATGCCAGGCAGAAGGTTTTCCGATGGGCTGCATCAGGCATTAGAGGCAAAAGAAGGTGTTCGGGTGCAAGAAGAGACTCAGACTTTAGCAACGATTACCTTACAAAACTATTTTCGAATGTATGAAAAGCTTGCTGGCATGACCGGCACTGCGGTAACCGAAGCAACTGAGTTCTGGCAAATCTATAAGCTCGATGTTGTTTCAATTCCGACCAACGAACCGGTACGTCGCATCGACTATCCAGATATTGTCTATAAGACTCGCCGTGAAAAATACAATGCGATTCTTGACGAGATTGAATCTTGGCATAAATTTAATAGACCAATTTTGGTTGGTACAACATCGGTAGATGTTTCCGAAACACTCTCCCGCATGCTTCGACGCAGGGGTATCAATCACCAGGTGCTTAATGCTAAATATCATCAAAAGGAAGCCGAAATAGTTACCTTAGCTGGTCGGCCCGGCGCAGTGACGATTGCAACTAACATGGCAGGTAGAGGAACTGACATAAAGTTAGGAAATGGTGTTGTCAAAGGTGAAGGTTGCTACATTGCCCAGCACAATGGTATACCTTGTATATACTGGGAAGCCGAACCGGGCAGATGTTTAGACGATGTGCCTTGCGGATTATACATTATTGGCACGGAGCGCCATGAAGCCAGAAGAATCGACAACCAATTACGTGGTCGGTCAGGAAGGCAGGGAGACCCTGGTTCATCAAGATTTTTTCTCTGTTTAGAAGATGATTTAATGCGTCTCTTCGGCTCCGAACGAGTTGCTACCATAATGGACCGATTTGGTGCCAAAGAAATGGAACCAATTGAACATCCCTTGGTCAGTAAAGCAATCGAAAATGCTCAAAAAAGAGTTGAGATGCGGAACTTCGAAATTCGAAAACATCTATTGGAATATGACGATGTGATGAATAAGCAGCGAGAAGTAGTTTATAAACTGCGCGATGATATTCTAAAGGGAGATAGAATAACCGAAATCTATGAAGAAGTAGCAAGTTCGGTGATCGATCGAATCTTAGCCCAATACACTAATTCCAAATATCCCGAAGAGTGGCAATGGGAAGAAATCAAAGGCGAATATGGTTTAATCTTTTTGTCCGAGTTTGTAATCGACGATAAGACAAAAAAGGAACTGACTTTCCAAACTCTCTATAATCAGTTATTAAAAATTGCCCGGCAGCGCTTGGAAAATCGCAAACAAGAGTTAGGTGAAGAGCTTTTCAATGATTTATTAAAATTTGTTTTTTTACGAACCCTTGATAACAAGTGGCGGGACCATCTTTATGCATTAGATATATTGCGTGAGGGGATTGGGTTACGAGCCTATGGACAGAAAGATCCTTTAATCGAATACAAACAGGAATCATTCCGAATGTTTGATGAAACGATGTCCGATTTTCATAAAGAAGCAATCACTCTGCTTTATCGTGCCCAAGTTCGAACTCAAGAGAAAAAACCTCGAACCCAGACGATTCGAGCCTACAAACCAACAATATCTGCTTCAACTAGTTCGAGTTCATCTGAATCGCCCTCTACCGAAACTGTGCCTCAACGTGTTACAGGCCGAGTCGGTAGAAATGAGCCATGTCCGTGCGGCTCGGGGAAAAAATATAAAAAATGCTGCGGACGAAACCAATAAAAAGATTCAAACCAATCAACGCTTCGGGAAAGCGAGAGTATTGGTTTGAAAATTTGGTTTTTAAAATAAGATAAACAAGGAGGAAAAATGAGACCAGTAATCTGGGTTATCCTAGCTATCCTTGTCGTTGCGGCGATTATCTTTACGGTTGTCGCAAGAAGAGGAGCAACTCCTACTGGTAAGAGAAAGATGGATACTGAGGATTATATCAGATATGCCGATCGGACGGAAACTCGCCTCGAAAAATTAGAAGAACGTATTGTTGATTTAGTTGATAGCGGTATTTCTCCAGAAGCTCAACCAATGATGGACCAATTAAATGCGAAAATACAAGAAGTAAAAACTACGATTACCAATCTTCGAACCGAACCCAATGAAGAGAAACTGGAAAAGATCCGCGAGTTATATCGAGAAGTCAAAAAGATGTATCGCGAGTTAGGTGGAACCGTCATCGAAGAAGAAGAAGAGGAATAATTTAAACTGAAAATTAAGGGATATACTTCAGTTTCGGAATGAGGAGATTCCTGGCTAATTGGCTGAACAGTAAATCAGTTATTCGTATTCGCTTTCGTTCGCGCATGACTCGAGGTTCGCCTTTAATTCCCACCATATTTGCCGCAATTCGCAAAGCATCTTCCAATGAGCCTAAAGTATCTACCAACCCGAATTCAATTGCTTGTTCACCGGTTAGAATCCGACCATCCGCGATTGAACGGACGGTAGCTTCGGGAAGCTTACGATTTTCAACTATTACTGAAATGAACTGCTCATAAGCGGAATTAACCACATCTTGAAGCAAGGCTCTCTCTCTCGGAGTCATCTGCCGAAAGGGAGAGCCGATGTCTTTATGTTCCTTGGATTTGATCACCTCAAAATTGATTCCAATTTTTTTGAATAATCTTTCTAATATCGGCAACTCCATTTTGACACCAATTGAACCGGTAACCGAACCGGGATTCGCGACAATGATGTCGGCTGGGGTCGCGATGTAATAACCGCCGGATGCCGCAATCGAACCCATTGAAACAATAATCTTTTTCTCTCGCTCTTTTGCCCGTTTGATTTCTTCATATATTTCCTGAGTAGCACTTACCACGCCTCCGGGACTATCGATACGCAAAACTAAAGCCGCCACCGCCGGGTTTTTGCTGTATTTCTTAATTTGTCTGACAACAACTCTTGGGTCAGCGATAATTCCTTCGACTTCGATCAGGGCAAGATTTTTCGAAAAACTTGGAAGTTTGGGCTGAGAACGAATTAACCAAGATATGAGAATTGAACCAAATATAACATAGCTGAAGACAACCAAGACGATGATGAGGGCTATTGTTGATTTACGCATAAAAAGGAATGGGCCTGAGTGGAATCGAACCACTCACCTTCCCGTTATCAGCGGGATGCTCTAACCAACTGAGCTACAGGCCCTGATTTCAATATAAAAAATTTTCTCCATTTGTCAAGAAATTGATTATATTTATTTTAAAATCCCATTTGACTTTGTAAGCTGAGCGGCATTTTGCGCTGGAAATATTCGTAGGCAAAATGAGTCGCCTCTCGCCCCCGATGGGTGCGTTTAATGAATCCTTCTTTGATAAGAAAAGGTTCATAGATTTCCTCAATCGTCTCTGAGTTTTCGCCGATCGCAACCGCCATACTGCTGATACCAACTGGTCCACCATTAAATTTGTCAATGATCATCAAGACTATCCTTCGGTCCATATCGTCCAGACCGTTCTTATCGATATCCAATTGATACAAGGCGTATTCGGCAATCTCTTTATCAATAACCTCCTTACTTTTCACCTGAGCAAAATCGCGCACCCGGCGCAACAGCCGATTAGCGATTCTTGGCGTGCCTCGGGCACGTGATGCGATTTCAAATGCACCAGCATCATCAATCTCGATTGCTAAAATTCGCGCCGCTCTTTTAATAATTTGTAAAAGTTCGTTCGTTGGATAAAAATCAAGTCGGAAGGTAATTCCAAAACGAGATCGTAACGGAGCAGTCAAAAGTCCGGAACGGGTAGTAGCACCGACCAGAGTGAAACTTTTTAAAGAAATTTTCTGAGAACGCGCGCCTGGTCCTTTATCAATGATTAAATCAAGGCAAAAATCTTCTAATGCCGGATAAAGAAACTCCTCGACTACTTTATTGGTTCGATGAATCTCATCGATGAAAAAGATGTCCTTACATTCAAGACCGGTCAGAATTCCGGCTAAATCAGCTGGTCGTTCGAGAACCGGTCCGGTCGTGACTTTAATCTCAGCTTTCATCTCCTTGGCAATGATGTGGGCTAAGGTAGTCTTGCCCAAACCCGATGGACCAAAAAGCAGTACATGTTCCAATGCCTCATCTCGCTGCTTTGCCGCTTCGATGAAAACTTTTAGATTTATTTTCAATTTTTCATGACCGATGAATTCATCAAGGGTCTGGGGTCTTAAAGTCGAATCAAAAATCTCCTCGCCTTGCAACCTTTGAGGTGAAGTTATCCGTTCACTTCGCATTGCTTAAAGCTTTCTGTAAAATTTCGGTTAAGGTCAACTCTTTAAGATTAGCAATCCGTTTTAGTCGTTCGTTTGCCTCTTTGCGCGAAACACCAAGCGATATTAAGGCTTTAAGTGCGTCACCAGTCGTATCGGGCGGTTCCTCAACTTTTTCAACGGTTTCTTTCAATTTGAAAACTATCATTTCCGCTTTCTTCCTGCCAATGCCAGGAATTGTCTGGAGGGTTTCGACCTTGCCTAGGGTAATCATTGACTTTATCTCCTTTGCCTCAAGACGGGACAGTAAATTCAATGCCGCTTTTGGGCCAACCCCGGGAACCTGGGTAAGGATGTTAAATACTTCGCGTTCTTCTGGTGTGGCAAATCCATAGAGCGCAATACCATCCCGGTTAAATATTGTTTCGATATAAAGATTAACTTCGACCCCCTTTTCTCCCATTTTTTGAGAAGTTGATAATGGTGTATGAACAAGAAATCCCAAACCCTGACAGTCAATTACCGAAATGGTTGGTCCCTTTTCGATTATCTTTCCACGCAGCGACGATATCATTGATTAATTGCTAAATTTTTATTTAAGCAGTAGGCGACCGCCAGGGCATCAGCCCCATCTTCTGGCACCTTTTCTTTAATGTCAAGAACAGCTTTAATCATAAATTGCATCTGTTTTTTTGAAGCCCGCCCATTTCCAGTCAGAGTTAATTTTACCTTGGCTGGAGTAATCTCTTGGATCGGAATAGAATATTGGGCGAGCAGATAAAAAATTGCGCCGCGAAGATGAGCCGATAGTATTACGCTGCGCGCACCTCCCATTACCTTAAAGAATAAGGTTTCCACTGCACAGGCTTGTGGTTTTTCTCGGCGAATGATTCGGTCTAATTCGGATACGATCGAACTGATTCGTTGGGCTAAAGCCTGATTCGAGCTAGTCTTAATCACGCCAAATCCATGATAACGACCATTAACTAAAAAGCCGTAACCGGTTGCCGAGAGTCCCGGGTCAATACCAAGAATTTTCATATCGCCCCTGAAATTATACGTTGCTTGAGAATTTTTCCATCAACTCTTCGGCGATATCGAAGTTGGCAAAGACCTGAGAAACTTCGTCAAGTTCCTCTAAAGCCTCATAAAGCTTGAGTACTTTCTCTGCGTTCTTTTCGTCCACGGGCAAAGTTGTCTGCGGTAACTTGGTTAACTCGGCGCTTGACCATTCAATTTTCTCTTCTTTTAACCGGTTTTTCACCAATTCAAAATTTTCCGGTGGTGTAACAATCTGAAAACTATCGGCTTCGGTCTTTACGTCATCGGCACCCGCTTCTAACGCTATCGCCAATACTTTATCTTCATCGGCATCGACTCTCGGAATAGCGATAACACCTTTAGGCTGGAACTGCCAAGCAACGCAGCCGGTCGTGCCCAGATTACCGCCATATTTCTCAAAGATATGACGAACATCAGACGTTGTACGGTTCTTATTATCGGTCAGCGCCCTAACAATCATTGCGACACCGCCTGGGCCATAGCCTTCATATTCAACCTCTTCATAAGATACTCCAGGCAATTCACCAGTCCCTTTCTTGATTGCTCGTTCGATATTATCCATCGGCATATTTACGGCACGTGCCAATTCAACCGCGGTGCGTAATCGCGGATTGGCATTCATATCACTACCGCCAATACGGGCGGCAGTAGTAATTTCACGAATCAATTTGGAAAAAATCTTACCTTTTTGGACATCGGCTTTTGCCTTCTTGTGCTTGATTTGTGACCACTTCGAATGTCCCGACATAAATCCTCCTTAAAATTTCTTATGAAAGAAGATAGCTGCAATTTCTGTTATTTCAAATATCATTTCGTTCTCCCTTTGAAACTGTAAACATTCTATCGTCACGATTTTTTCTGTCAACACTTTATTTGCATTTTCAATCGATTTTAGCTTAAAGTATGAGCAAATGGAGAATCCAAATTGTTTTGTTAACGACTTAAATAACAAACCAATTTTTGATTTTTCGATTCTTAATCAACCTGTCCGGCATAGCCATCTTTGTCCTTTCAATCATCTTAAGTCCACTATCAGCTGGACTGTCTCTTGAATATCCGACCTTAATTTTCCGAGTGTTATATATTTTTGTGACTTGACATAAAGGAATTATTTAGATAGTCTATAATCGGTCCGTGTCTTGAAAGATGGACCAAGGAGTTTAATTGGCAAAGCACTGTGAAATTTGTGGAAAAGTGGGTATTGTTGGTTCTTCGGTCAGCCATGCCCACAATATTACGAAACGGCGCTGGGAACCAAACCTGCAACGAGTAAAGGCAAAAGTAGGTAAAGAGGTAAAAAAGATTTGGGTCTGTACTCGTTGTTTGCGTTCCGGTAAGATTGAAAAGGCATAATTAAATTGCAGTTTCTAGTTCCTGGCATTAGTGACTAGTCACCGCGGTCTATAAGGAGGTTAATTGAGAACGCTCATTACCGGGATAACCGGTTTTGCGGGAAGCCATGTTGCCGAATATCTTCTCTCTTTGAAGAATGCTGAAGTTTTCGGAATTTATCGCTGGCGTTCAAGGACCGAGAATATCGAACATATCGCATCCAAAATCAAATTTTTTGAGTGTGATTCAAAAGATGCGATTTCAGTACGTGAGGTAATTAAAAAGGTTAAACCGGATAGAATCTATCATTTAGCCGCTCAGAGTTATGTGCCGATGTCCTGGGTTGCACCAGCCGAAACTCTTAGCAATAATATAATCAGTGAAGTTAACCTGTTTGAAGCAGTAAGAGCCGAGGTCAGAGACTGTCGAATTCAGATTGCCGGTTCGAGTGAGGAATATGGTTTAGTTCTTCCTAACGAAATACCGATTAAGGAAACTAATTCTTTACGTCCCTTAAGTCCTTATGGTGTAAGTAAAGTTGCTCAAGACCTTTTAGGTTATCAATATTTCAAGAGTTATAAGATGAATATCGTTCGAACCCGAGCGTTCAACCATACCGGACCAAGACGCGGTGAGGTATTTGCAACATCCAATTTTGCCAAACAGATAGCAGAAATTGAAAAAGGCAAAAGAGAACCTGTAATTTATGTTGGGAACTTAGAAGCGGTTCGTGACTTTACCGATGTTCGCGATGTCGCAGTTGCCTATTACCTAAGTTTAGAAAAGGGTGAAATGGGCGAGGTTTATAATATCTGTAGCGGCAATGGTCATAAAATAAAAGAAATGCTTAATCTCTTACTCTCTTTAACCAAACATAAAATTGAAGTCAAACCTGACCCAAAGCGAATGCGCCCGAGCGATGTCGAACTTTTAATTGGCGACTCGACAAAATTTCGACAAAAGACCGGTTGGCAACCGAATATTCCATTCGAAACGACAATGAGTGATTTACTCAATTACTGGCGCGAAAGATTGTAAGATTAAGACTTAATCTTATTATTTAACGATGCTGGTCGCAGCAAAAAAAGTCTTCATTACTGGTATCGAAGGTTTTGTTGGCAGCTATCTTACTTCTGATCTTATTAATAAAGGATACCAGGTAAGCGGAATAAACCTTGTCGAGCTCCCAGCCGATTTCCCGAAAGTTCAAGTACATCAATGTGACATAAAAGATAAGGAACGACTCAAGGAAATATTATCCGAAGAAAGACCTACTGCTGTTTTTCATCTGGCAGCAGTTAGTTCGGTTGATACCTGCGAGCATTGTCCAGAACTTGCTTTCGAGATAAATACCCAGGGTACTTTTAACTTGTTTGAAGCTCTGCGCGAATTAGAAATGCACCCCAAAATAATCTTTATATCTTCTTGCGAAGTTTATGAGACAAAAAACGGAACTCGAAAGTCTAAAGCCAAATTGAGCGAAAAGTCACCAATCCGAGCTTCGAGTGTATATGCTTTGACCAAAATTTGTGCCGAGGAAGTTGCCGATTTCTTTTCTAACCGTCATGGTTTGAGGATTACGATTCTGCGACCCTTCACCCATACTGGACCAGGTCAGAGTGAAAAGTTTGTATTTCCTTCGGTGACGAAACAAATTGTTGAAATCGAACAAGGAAAGCGACCACCTGTTATCGAGTTAGGAAATATCGATGTATTTCGAGATTACACCGATGTTCGTGATATGGTTAAGGCTTACGAGCTGGCTTTTTTATATTGTGCACCTGGTGAAATTTATAATATAACTTCAGAGCGAACCTACTCGATCCGGGAGGGAGTAGAAACCTTAATAAAACTTGCTCAAAAACCAATCGATATTAAAATTGTTTCCGAGAAAGTTCGGCAATGGGGCAATCAATACCTGGCGGGTGATTGCCGCAAGTTTCGAAAAGCCACCAATTGGAAACCCGAGATTGATTTCAAAACCACGCTTTCCGATTTATTAGAGTACTCACGCAAGACCATTAGGGACTAAGTGTCCCCTTCTTTTCCCACCGTTTCGATTGTTATTGTAACCTATAATAATGCCCGTGATATAAAAAATTGCCTGGATTCAATCTTTCGGCAAAACGAAATTGAATTGGAAGTCATTCTGATTGACAATGCTTCCAAGGATGCTACGGTTCAAATCGTGCAAAAGGAATTTCCTTCAGTTAGGCTGTTATTGAACAAGCAAAATCTGGGTTATGCTCATGCTAATAACCAGGGGATTAATCTGAGCCAGGGAAAATATATTTTACTGCTCAATCCAGATACCCGGTTAATGCCTGATACGTTAGCTGAAATGATACGGTTTATGGATGCCAATTTACAATACGCAGCATTGGCACCAAAACTTTTGAATCAAGACGGTTCTACTCAATCATCTTTACGAGAATTTCCCAGTTATGAAATACTGTTTTGGGAATTTACCGGTCTATCCAGAATTTTCCCTCGTCACTGGCGGTTTGGCAAATGGCGGATGAGTTATTTTGACTATAATAAAATAGCGGAAGTTGACCAGCCAATGGCTTCTTGCCTTCTCTTAAGAAAGGAAGTATTCCAACGGATTGGACTATTTGATGAAACATTTCCCATCTTTTTCAATGACGTTGATTTTTGCAAAAGGATGAAACTGGCAGGTTTTAAAACCATTTATTTTCCGAATGTCGAAGTTTTTCATCATCGCGGGGCAAGCACCAGCCAGGTCAGGGCTAAAATGATTTGGGAATGGCATATTAGTTTATTTCGCTATTTTAAAAAACATCATTCAGGAAAGGGATTTTTTCTGATAAGTATCCCATTGGGTTTAATTATTATTTTTGGCGCCTTCTTTAGAATTTTAATATTAAGGATAAAAAATATATTCGCTAAGAAAACGAATCAATAAACCGCAGAGATAGCAGAGAAAGCTGAGAAGATGAAACCACGAGATTTCACAGATTTTCACAAGATAGAGAATAAAAAATAACCACAGATATTACTCGAAGAGTCCACCGACTGAAAGAAAATGTTCTTCGGTATTTAATTATACAAGACATTTAACTTCTCAGTTATGTCTCTCTGATTCTCTCATTCGCTTTCTCAATTGCCTGTTAGATTGACTAAGAGATTATATCTTCCTCAACAAAGTATCCAATTTATAATTCTATCTAACCGTTGATTTTGTGGGCACTTAGGTAAACTGATTTCCCTTTAATTTACACAATGACTTGATGACCGGCACTTTGACCCATTTGAAAGCCCGGCTCGTAAGTGGCTCTCTGGCTAATCCGGCAGACTGGATAGGGGGGGCTAGCCCGGGCCTAGCCCTGGGCTAGCCCCTAGGCAACCCGGGGGGCAGCCCGGGGGGTAGCCCCCCGGCTAGCCCCCTCCCTAGCCCCCTGGCTAGCCCAGGGGGTTGCCCGGTGGCTTGCCCTCTCCATAGCCCACTGGCTAACCCGGTGGCTTGCCCCCTGGGTAGCCTGGAGGGTAGCCCGGTAGATAGCCCAGGGAGCCGGTTAGGGACTGGGGTATGAATCAGGTTATTAAAATATTGGGGTTGCTGTTTAGAAAGTGGATGATTAATCAGAACCTGAGATTCCTAAAGGATTAGTTATAGAAGCTAAGTTGAAAACTATTTTGAGAGCGACTTAAGAATTTAACTACGGGGTAGCCTAGGGGGCGGCTTAGGGGGTTCGTTACTGGTCTGAAAAAATTAGATAATTTTTGATATTTGTATCGGGGTGGCTTAGGGGCTATCTAGGGAGCAGGTTAGTAGGTGGATTTTGCCTCAAATTTTTCCGCAATTCTTCGGAGAAATTTCCTTCTGCAACACTCGATACCTGACCAGTCATATGAACATGATTCTTTTCATCAATTTCAACCCTTATCGTTCCTCCCGGCATAAGAACTTTGATATCTCTATCCACTAAACCCAATTTATTTGCCACGCTTGCTGCCGCACAACTGCTGCTGCCGGATGCTAAAGTATAACCAGCTCCTCTTTCCCAGATTTCAATTTTAATATTTTGTCGGTCGATTACTTTCAATAACTGCACATTGATTCGATTTGGAAATAAGGGATGATTTTCGACTTTTGGTCCTATATTTTTTATAAGTTCTTCAGAAATTTCTTTTAACGGTATGACACAATGAGGATTACCAATCGAAAGGCAAGTCATCTTAAAATTATAACTATCGATTTTTATTGATTCATTTACTACTTCGCGCAATTTTCCTTTTACTGGTATTTCATCATTTTTAAAAGTAACCTTCCCCATATCAACTTTTATTAAACTTGCATCGTTATTTAATATTTGCACGGTTACATCACCGCTTAAGGTTTGGAGGTTGAACCTCTTCTGCGCAGCAATTTTAGAATCATAAAGGTATTTTGCGAATATTCTGATTCCGTTACCGCTTTTTTCCGCCTCCGAGCCGTCCGGATTGAATATGCGGAGTTTTATTTTACCCTTTTCGATATTTGGTCCATAAAGAATTCCATCTGAGCCGATACCATAATATCGATGACAGATTACTTTTATTCTTTTTGGATTAAGTTTGATTTTTGTCTTGTTGGGGTCGATTATAATATAATCATTACCTAACGCATGATATTTATAAAAATCCATAAAATATTTCAGCGATATTTTAATCCGTTAAACCCTCTGGTCAAGACCAATAAAGAAAAAGAATGGAACCACGAGATTGACACCAGATTATCACAAGATTCTTCAAATTCTTCTGAGTATTGGAAATTGGTCATTAAAGCAGGATAGGTATAGTTATTTTCCCCAATGGGGTGACAGGAAAAAAATGCATGTCATTTTTTTCCGCAAGAGGGGTGCGTAACCCCTATTGAACGGGGTTTGGGGAAAATAATATGTTGGTATTTTTGTGCTAGTCAAAAGGTTACTTAAAAGTAACTTTCAAAATGACCGATTTTTTCTCCAACCTCAACTTTGACCTCAACCTAGTAGCTCGCGCGGTCGAGCCGGTGATAAGTGTCGTGTTTCTAGAACTCTCCAAAATTCCGTACAAACCTAACTCACTGCTGACAGGCATCCAGCGCAAGAAGAATCTCGGCATTCGGGTCGAATGCGTACGACTTGAGTTTGTCATAAGTCATAGGGAAATGCGGTCGCAGCACCCGTCCCATTTCCGGATCATCATGGAACTCCACGAACTGTTTATGTGAAATGGTGCCGGTAAGCCCAGAGTGTTGGAGTTCGAAGTCGAACGGCTCCCCGAAACAGTTTCCCGCCTGTGCCGAAGGAGTGCCGACGATCTTGGCTCCGGCTCGGAATAAATAGTACATAAGAGTGTAACCGGAACTAAAGGTCTTGGGTGAGCTCAAAACCATGACATTGGCGGGCAGGTAGTACCTCTCATACTTCCCTGAGCGATATTCCTTCGCAAACGATGGCATCTTATCAAGTTCCCGGAGTTCCCATTCGGTCTTGATCTGATCAACCGCCGACGAATCACGCTGAATACGACCGTACCAATCCCCGCTGAAGTCGTAGTCCGTCTTGGCGAGCGGAACCGTACGTCCGCGATTGATTCGCTCGAACTCTTCCAAGGAATTTTCTCGAAAGTAGTACTCGGAATAACGCTCTACCTCGCTTAATTCAAGCTTGGCTCGCCACAAGACTTTCTTACCGTAAAGGAAGTACAGCAAGATATTGTACATCGTAGAGTTTCCACCGTCGTTGTACCGCAAATCAACCAGCAATGTCTTGGTCTTTGCCTTCCGCATCTCCTTCACGAGTGCCCGGAAGGTTTCGGCGGCTGATGGAATTCCCGCCATCGCTGCCTTGATATCGTCCGGTGCGTCCGACTGGTGGATCCGCTTGTACATTTCCCGGATCGCCCGTTCCGCATTCACTGGATTGCTGGCGATCCACCCCTCGTACATCTCACGATAGCTCTGCATATCGTCTATGACCAGCAAAGCAGTCTTTCGTTCTGGATCAAGGAACGTATACTCGAATCCTTTTGGATAGGGACGTGGGCGATTCACTCGGGAATCGGGCTTGATCCATTTTTCCGGAATATAAGAAAGAACCGGGAAGGTATATTCGGCTTCTTGCCCGGCGGTGTCCCGAAGGACAACCCGTATGTTGCTTTTATCGCGCCATTCTGGAAGTAGGTCGGTCAGGAATGGACCGAGAAAGAAGAATCCGTTGTACCCCAGATTGCCCAGGAGTTGGTATTCGTTTTCCGCACTTATCATGGTCCGCGACCGGTTCAACAACTCCCTCAGTGGAACACCCTCAACCGAAACCAGCAAAGCTCCGATGAGGGGTCGGTATCGCTCCTCAGGAACAGCGAAAACACAGAGGTTGGTATCCACTACTCTGAAGTATAGAGGAATCCCTCCAGGTTGACTCGGCGTGTAGTCATAGGCGTCATGCAACCTGGTATGCGCATCACCGATCGCCGTGACAAAGGGTCGCAGGAGCCGATAGAAGTCCATGCGGGTCATGCCATCGGCTGGAATCTGCTTCAGGATCGATTGCAGGCGGCGGTGAAAGGCTACCCTTCCTCCTTCATTAATATAGGGGTCCGGATGTATTTGTTCGATCAAATCGGCTAATTGGCGGACGTCCGCGACCAGAGAATCATGGTTTATCCTCGCGGCGCCGGCTGCAGCCAGGGGCGTGGACAAAGCTATTAGCGCGATCGCCACGAGAATTTGCCGTGCGATTTGCATTTTCATTGGTCTCCTTTCTCTATTGTTCAATTGCTATGTTTCAGGCGTAATTGATGATCGAGGAATAATATATGGACACTTCCCATATTTCTTGAATCGTTGTCGATTTGTTATTTTCTATAAGACTTGAGGAATTATTTTCTTTACGCATGAATTCAATTTACCGTAACTCGATCTAAAGTCAATATCCTGTTAATTGATTAAAAATTCTGCAAAGCACTAGGATTGATTTTTGCGACTAAACCAATCGATTGGTTTATTAATAAAACTACCCTTTTGTGTCTATTATTCTTCACCTTTCGAAAAAGAGTTTTTTGCGCCCTTCTCTCTTCGCTTTGATTCGTGTTCATTAGTGGCTAAGAATTGTAATTGTGGTTAAATTTTCTGTGAATTCAGTGTTTTCAGTGGTTTTTTTAATCTGTGTCCATCTGTGTAAATCTGTGGTTAATATTCTTCTCAGTGAACTTGGAAATTGGTCATTTAAGCAGGTTAGGTTTTCATATGACCTGCTTAATGTTGGTCTTTTTGTGCCAGCAAAAGTATGCCTATTAGGCATATTAAAAATCGACCAAAATTTCTTCTAAGTCGTCACTCGTCAATCACTTATCGTATTTTCGTCAATGGGAGGGGGTACCGTCTAGGGGGTAGCCCCCTAGGCAGGCTCGTAGGCAGACCCGTAAGCAGGTTCTTAGGCAGGCTCCTAATCAGGTTCCTAGACAGGTTCGGGAGCAGGCTCAGGAGCAGGTTCGGAGGCAGGCTCGGGAATGGGCTGGTAGGCAGGCTCGGAAGCAAGCTGGGGAGCAGGCTGGGGGGCTGCCTGGTAGGCAGGCTAGGGAGCAGGCTCCTAGGCTGGCACCTTTATGAATCTATAATGCAAAATATGGAAATGCCCCTATATTTTTCACCCAAAAAAAGTTTATGATGTTTTTCTGTACCTTCAAAAGGTGCTAAGCTATTTTTATAAAAAAAGCTTAGTAATGAAATAAGGAATTAATACCATTAATTGCAAATCCTAGACTAAAAATACATAATTATTTATTTTAACATTCCTTCTCGTTTCAGCACTCGCTCAAGTTCATTGAAGGCTTGTTCAATCTGCTCTCCATCAAATGATATATATTGAAGACCTTCAACATTGGTAAAACCCTCCAATCCTTCTTGTCTCAGAATAACAGCTCTCTTGAATCCCAATCTTCCTTGGAATAGACCTGCTTCATGAATTACGTTTTGACGAGCTCTTCTTGAACCTTCCGCGGTCTCGTCTTCAGCAGTTAGCACGAGAACTGCAAAGGTTGTCTTATCTAACATTTCTTCAAGAATAGGAACAATGGACTTACCGACACGGGATTCCGATTCATATGTCATAGTTGCTAGCCCCAACTCGTCTTCGAGATATATCTTTAATCGAGCCCATAGTTTACTTCGTCCATGCCCTATAAATATACACGGGCTTCGTTTGGGCAGTCCACCATCACTTGGCGCAACAGATATTTTAGATTGTTTTTCAGGGAACAGTTTTTTAAAAGAATTCTCATCCATAGACGTAAGTTCTCCGACAAGTGCATTAATGTCTTTTACCATTGATTCCGAATCACTTATCAACTGATCGGCAAAGATTACAGACTCGTCAGTATAACCAAGCTGCCCTGCATAAAACTCATCTATCTTTTTAGCCAGTAATTTTAACTTTTGGGAACTCACGTCCTCTTTTGAGGATCTAAGAAAAACTTTTAGCTCTTTTACGTAATGTATTATGGGTGCAAAAAATGAGGGTTTTTGTTCAATAACACCTGCAAGAGCATCTATATGCAATTTAAGTTCTTCAACTTTATTCATATAACTCGCAAGTAATAATTATCTAAAAGAACATCACCTTTTATTACTTTTTATCCATCACAGACCTTATAATACTACTCATGTTTGGAATTTTAACTCTATAGACTTGGTTGTCAATAACAATAATGAGGTCTGGGATTACCTGAGAGTACTTCCGATATTTTCGATATATTCGAAAATACAGTTTGCACTTTAATTTTAAATATTTTTGCCCTATTCATTAAATCAAATTAACAAGCAGCCTAGTAGCTCACTTAAGAGTTTGGTCAATGGGTTAGTTCCTTGTTGGAAAATTCATATAATCTTTTACTTTATATCAGTGGCTTTTAATTATCTATATTATATTTATTGACACTATCTAAATATTAGTGTATAACTTTTTTTAAGAATGATTAAATCCTCAAACCCTGCTGAGCTTAGAATACCCTATGTTCTATGACGGGTTACAGAGGAGTCAAAAGGAAACAATGAAATGATAGGTTTTGAATGTTTAAAGTAGGAGCACGAAAATATTGTGCTACTGAAATATAGCGGTTGGATTGACCGAATACTCAAGCATCGTCGAGTTACTGCAGAATTACAATCGAATCTAGAAGAACAAATCCTATCCATTATAATGAATTACTACAAAGAAAAAGGTAAGAATCCGGAAACTGATGAATTTCCCGAACATCTCCTTAATGAATGGGCTGCGGATTCAGCAGATGTAATTTTGAAAACTATAAAGTCAAAAGTGGTCCCGGTCTTAAGGTCAGAGAAAAAATATCGCAGTGGTTTCGAGTCAAGATTGAGGCGTATATGGGGACGGGCACTTGATTTGCTGGAGATCCATATTATCATTTCATTAGAAGCAGGACACTTCTTCAACGTAAGATACCGGCAAGAAGCATCTGCCAGTCAAGACCGCATTTTTGAGGTTCTTGTCAGACTTCACGCACGAGGATGTCAAATAAGTTCAGAGATACTGACTTTGCTCAAAGCTGGGTTTGCAGATGGTTCGCATGCGAGATGGCGTACATTACACGAGCTTGCGGTGGTAGCCTACTTCATCAAAGAGAAGGAAGATGATGAACTAGCAGAACGTTACCTGTTGCATTCGGCAGTGGAATCCTATAGGGGAGCAATGCAATATCAGAAGCATTATGAAGCCCTTGGCGAGAAGCCGATTAAAGAAAACGTTATGAGAAAGATTGAAGATTCAGTTAACAAGCTGTGTGAACGTTTCGGTCCAAACTTTCGAGAAAAATACGGTTGGGCGGCAAAGTCATTAGATAACCCCAACCCGAGTTTCGCCGATATCGAAAATAGTGCTGGATTTGAACATATGCGACCCTGGTATAAAATGGCTAGCCACAACGTTCATGCAAATCCAAAAGGAATAATGTTCAGGCTGGGTTATGACCAGCGGGATTTGATGTTAGCAGGTCCCAGTAATGAAGGCCCTGCGGATCCAGGGCAATCAACTGCTCTATCGCTATTACAACTGACCGTTCCCTTGCTGAGCCTCCATGTTTCAGCAGAAAATTTACTAGAACTATTAGTTCTTTCAAAGCTAACACATGAGGTCCGAGATGCTTTTCTTGAAGCCCATCAAAAATTAGAAGACAGGAAAAAGAGGGCTCGCTTGGATACGAATAAGAAAACTAACCATTTATGAATCTGTACAAAGTCAAGACTTCACTTGAAAAGATAACTGTTGTGCGCCAGATTCAGTGACCGACAAGCAATTGACCAGTTGGTGTATGAATTGTATGGATTGACGGAAAAGGAAGTTAAGGTCATCGAGGTAGAGCATTAGTGGAGAAGCAGTTGTATTTGTCTGCTTATAGTCGTCACAAAAAGGAATAGTGAGTAGAGCGAAACGGCGGATAGGCCGAATGAATACCGAGCTTATGATCACAAGATTGCGGTGTGAAATCGGAGAAGTAATCACTACCTGGAAACTCATGAGACACTTCGCATCTGAGAAGTCACAACTTGTTACTGGGAACTTCGCTCGTGATTCTAGGAACAGTGCTCTGTGGGCAAACGTGCTTCTAGAGAACAAACTTCGCAATGAACTTGTTAGTCGTCTTTCAGAACTTGCCAACAAGAAACTAGGCAGTGTTAACTTCTATTCTGTAGCTTACAAACTCAATGCCTTTCAGCTGGAAGTTGAAGCTTTCGCTAGATTCATCGATCGAAGCAGAATAAAACGAAAGCGTGACCGTGAGGTCAGTCACAAAGAGTTACCCGAATCTTGGAAGGATTTTCTTCATGAAGTAGAAATTCCATATGGCACTCTTCTACGCGCGACGGCCTCAGCTGTGCGGTTGGTCAAGAAAATCGACCGAAGGTTTCTCGGACCTGCTGCTCCTTACTTGTGGCATGAGTTGCGTAAAAAACGCTACGAGATAGAACTTACGCCAAGTCTGGGTTATTTACTTCTGCCTCACCTACGCCTTTCGCCAGAAGCTAGGTTGAGGATTCTTAAGGAAGAACTGAAGGATGGGACTGAATCATGGACGACCATGCGTACGAAGCTAGACGGTCGTGATGTGACGGTACAGGTAAATAAAAAGTGGGGTATAATTCGCATTGGACGAAGGCTTGTTGTTGTGAATAATTACCCGCTGCAATCTTTGAAGAGCATAAAGAACGTAAAAGGAACCGGGCTTGATGAAATCAAGGTTAATGATTATAAAGTAAGTCCTTGACAATCGTCATTACGAAGGGTGATAATTTGGTTCACATCCTAAATTCTATTTCCTTATTGGACTTATACAATCCGGGATATTGTTTTGACCGAATTGTATTGGAAAATCTAGTTACACTTCACATATTTCTGAAACTTTGTTGGGTGCATAACTTTCTTTGTTTGTCTTTCAATTGAACTCAATTTACTGAAACTCGGAACGAAGTCTTAGGGTAAGTATGTAAGAAGTATAAAAATTATCCCCAGACTTTTTCTTGACTTCTCTCTAGACCAGATTATCCTAATCCACTATGCCAAACAAGATTCTCTCAGCGTTAATACTCCGTCTCGTTGAGCGTTTTGACCGCAACCTCAATGTGTGCACAATAACCGCAACAATCTAGACGTACATGATCTACACTGAAGATCTAGACGAGTTCTTAACGAAGATACAGACCAAGTACTCTGGCCTGTCCGTTGTACCTGCCGACCAAGGCAAGCAGGCTCTGAATGATTTCGTGACCGCTATAGATAAAGCTTTTTCCAAGAAACAGACTTATCGTCCGACTCGTCAAATGTTTATTAAGCTCACGACGGAACTGGGTTCCGTGAGCAAACAAGTCGTGTCAGGTATCTCTGGTTCAAAGCTGCTTGCGGAGCTGTCACGCCTAGCCGAGATTGTGATCCCAGAGCCTGAGGTCGTCGAAGGCATCAGCAGCATTAAGGACGGTGGCGACATGGATGGAACGCGCCGATCAGTCTTGAACAAAATGAACCAAGATACGCAGTCAGTACTTGTCGTCCTCTTCAATTCGGACAGATTTCTGCCCGCTGACAGCATTGCCTACAGACTAAAGATGGGTCTGGGACGGGTATTCCGCAGTCTGTCGCTATTGGAGCAACAGGATTTTGTGGTAAAGGACATTTGGCCGATGCAGGGAGTTGATGAGAGTGACTTGGACGTCTTCGGCATAACTGAACGCGGGAGCGAAATAGTGTTGGGGCCTGTAGCGATAGAGCAAGGAAACCAGTCTAGCTACGACTTTCCGGAACAGAGTACAGCCCGGCGGTCGACCAATAAGATCGTAGACTTAACTGGGCGTGCAGTCAACGTTTGGCGCAAGGGCTTCAAGAATAGGGTGTTCATAGTGCATGGTCACGACAACGAAATAAAGCAGACTGTTGCCAGATTCCTTGAGTTGCTCGGAATTGACGCAGTTATCCTGCATGAGCAGCCCAACAAGGGAAAGACGATCATCGAGAAGTTCGAGGAGTACTCCGTTGTTGACTATGCAATTGTGCTTCTCTCGCCGGATGACATAGGTACAGCCAAGAGCGAGCCAAGGTCGCAATCGCCGCGCGCCCGTCAGAATGTCATTTTCGAGCTAGGATTCTTTGTTGGCAGACTCGGGAGAGGAAGAGTCTGCATACTGTGCAAGGACAAGGTGGAAATTCCATCGGATTATCAAGGAGTTGTTTACACTCAGTTCGACAATGCGGGCGGATGGAAAAACAAACTCGTGAAGGAAATGCTTGCGAGAGGAATCCACATTGCACAAGAGAATCTAGAGAAGGCGCTGTGATTAGTTGGGGTATGCAGTGATGAATGGCGTCAAACCTGGGGGTGTGTTGCCCAAATGCCTGTTCCGTCTACTTCCTGAGCCACTTCCGAACTGAATCTAGTTTGCCGAGTACTCGCCGAACGCATTTGGACATGAGCACTTTGGGAATAATCTAGGAATAATATAGAGACACTGAGCTTGTCTAA
>JAOUPE010000051.1 GCA_029880025.1 Caldifarciminota bacterium | reverse complement strand
ATGCAAAGTGTCGTTATCCAATCTTAAAGGAACTGCTAAATCTAACCGACTCGCCAAAGGGACTTTTTTTGTTCTCAACCGGGTAATCAGTGTCTGCCAGATTATGCTTAAATCGGGTTCGTTAACAACCGGGACACTTTGAAGATTTTCGGTTGCCTTCACTTTATCGGTATCGCTCAAACTCGTTCCCCGCATCTCACTCGAATGCTCTGGTTGAGCACTGCCGACTGAAACCAATTTTAAGGAGACCACCTCAAGTAAGGTTTTGGGCAATAAACTCCGTTTTACCTGTTCTTCAGTTGAACAAAGACTGGTAATAATGGTTAAAAGCTTTGAGGCTGAAAACCTCTTACTTTGCTCTTGCCGCTTCGAAAAATCATCCGGCATAAGTTCTAAACCTTTTATATCCATGCCGAGTTGAATCAAGAGGAGTGTCCGAAAATGTTCAATCAACCCGGTAAAGAATTCGATAGTATCATAACCAGTTGTGAAAATATGATCGACAAACTGAATCAATCCCTTACGGTCCTGATTTATCAATAGTTCGGCATACTGATGAAAAATGCGTTCCGGCACAATTCCCAAAAGCTCATAAACCGCATTTAATTCAATCCCTTCCGGACGAAATGCCCAAAGCTGGTCCAGTATGATTTCGGCATCCCTTATCGCCCCCTCCGAGCGACGGGCAATTGCATAAAGCGCTTCGTTGCTCACCTTGATATTTTCTTTTTGGGCAAGATAGACCAGTCTCTTCACAATCTCCTCAACCGTAGCTTTACGAAAATCGAACCGCTGGCACCGAGATAGAATCGTACCTGGCACTTTATGCGGCGCAGTCGTGGCAAAAATGAAAATGACGTTTTTGGGCGGCTCTTCTAAGGTTTTTAGTAATGCATTGAAGGCTTCGGTTGTTAGCATGTGAACTTCATCGATGATATAAATTTTATAGCGAGCCGCCGCTGGCAAATATTTTATATTTTCTCTTAATTCCCTTATCTCCTCGATTCTCCGATTCGATGCGCCGTCAATCTCTAAGACATCCATATTTCTGGATTGGGTTATCTCCTTGCAAGTAGAACATTTGTTACAAGCGGTGACGGTTGGTCCTTCAACACAACAAAGGCTTTTGGCTAAAATTCGAGCCGTGGTTGTCTTACCAACTCCGCGCGGTCCGGCAAAAAGGTAAGCATGGGCAATCTTCTTTTGGGCGATTGCCCTTTTTAGTGTATCCTTAACATGGTCCTGTGCCCAGATTTCATCAAAGGTTTGAGGACGATACTTAAGCGAAAGAATTTGGTAAGACATTCCCTAAAAATATTTTACTTATTAATTGTAAAAATTCAATACTTTTAAATTACTGTCATCTTTTCCGGTCGTGCAGCAAGTTCGCCTGAAACGAAGAGGGTTTTAAAGGAGGAAAACTCGGATTAGGTTTTCCTCACAACTGACACCAAAACTACTTACCGTTGCTACCTTCCGGTCCTGGCGGGATTTGTAGCCGAAGCCATTGTAAGACCCAACCTTCATCGCTTTCGGTCCTTTAAACTTGTCTCTCCTTTTTCAGCACTCAACATGCCTATTCGATCCCGCATTGGCGGGTTTCGGGTAACAGGAGACCGCCAGCCTCCCATCTAGCACGACCGGTGAAATAAAAACATATTCTTGCCATTTGTCATTAATAATAAATAATCTTCGCTAAGCAAGTTTTCATGGACGTAACAGGATAGGTTCAACAAAAATCGGTCGGACATCAACATCCGCATTAAAAATGCCGTTAGCTTTAAGTCGGTCCGAGTAAATCTGTACCGCATCACGATTCATCTCAACAAGTTTTTGAAAATCCGGCAGCCGACAATCCAGAAGTTCGTCCTCTTGAAAACCCAGATATATTGCCAAAATCTTCCTTGCTTCCTCTGGATTCAGGTCGATGTAACCAATCGCCGCATCACATGCCAGTTTGAGTTTAACACAGGTTTTTCGATTTTTGGTTAAGTAAGCTCGCGTATAGCCAATTGCTGCTCCCGGAAAGGGCGAACTGATATATTTTGCTAAAGCCGCATCGTCAATGACTGAAGTACTCTCCTGAATCGCTCGATATCTTTCTGGTTCGATAACCATTGCCGCATCGATTTTATTTTGAAGGAGCATCGCAATCAATTCACTATTTGACATTTCCATTAAGTTAAAATCTTTGGGATTTACTCCGGCCCCGACCAGTAGCGAGGGCATCAATTCCCGGAGTTGATTCGGATAACCAATCTTTTTTTTCTTTAAATCAGATAGCTTGGTGATACGAGACTTAGGTTTAACCACCAGAGCATCAATCGGTAAAGAGGTTCGAAACTCTTCGGATACAAAGACTTTTAACGTTTCTTGCCGTTCGGCGACGCGCAGCAGGACCAAATGCCAAGGAAAGACGCCGCAATCGATTTCGCCTTGAAAAAGTCCATCCAGCGCTTTTCTCGGGTCAGCCGAAAAGACAAATTCAGGAATAATCTTGTTATCCTTAAAGAAACCACGTTCCTTGGCGACAAAGAAGGCAACCGAAGCCACCGTGCTATCACAGCCAAAGCGAATCCTTACCGGTCTAGATTCCTGCCATTGCGGGTAAAGAATGACGGCAACCAAAGCCAACGCTAAAACAATAATGATAAGGTTTAAGAGTTTATTCATTTTTCTCCTTTTATCAAATCTTTCCATTTCTTCATCAGCTCAAATGCCTTTTTCGAATCGCCTTTCTCGCGGTAACAAACGGCAAGGTTTTTATAAGCATCGCTGCTTTTCGGATTCAAAACCAAAACCCGATTAAATGAACTAATCGCCTCATCATATTTTTTATTAGCCTCCTCAGTTCGATTTTCCCCTTTTAGTTCGGTTGCCACATTAGTTTGCGCCGCACCGAATAGGAGATAAAGATTTTCTAAGCCCTGGACATCGTAGAGAGTCAGGAATACATCACCTTTAGCTACTGGCTCAACTGAGCCTTTGATTCTCTTGACCTCGGGCAGGTACAGCCATTGGTAACCAGATAACTTGTGTTCCTGCCTGGCAAGTTCATTTTCAATTTTGAAGGTGAGTTCGGGTGAAATCGGTATCAACCCTTTTGAAGTCGTATCACCGGCTAGAAAAGTTAGGATTGAGTCACAAAGTTCGTTCGAGAGTTCGGTGATGGCTAAAATTGAAGCGTTAACGATCTCTTCAAATAAAGTCATTGCCCGAACATCCGAACCTGACTCACGCAGCCGATAAAAGGTAAACGCCAAATTATGTTTAGCGTCGAGGTCTAAAGGATTATAATTAAGTGCCTGCTCAAACTCGCTGATCGCCTGTTTAAAATAACGGCTCTGTTCCGATTGCACGGTGTCGGCACTACCTTTCTGCAGGCTTGCAATTCCGGCACGGAAAAAGTTAGCATTCAATTCACCCTGGGTCATATAAATGTCATCTGCAATCCGAGCAATCAAACGAAGTTTTCTTCCGGCTCGTAACGAGTCTTCAATATAACTTCTAAGTCGATCCGGGTTTCGGTCTTGACGGACAACCCTTAGCCGACCAACAATTTGATTCAACCGCACCGTATCGGTAATTGCCAGCTCGCGTGCCAACGCATCTCGGCTTTTCTGCTCATTAGTCTGGTACCGCATTGCTGCCTGTTCATAATAGCGGTGGGATGAATCCCACTCTGACTGGTTGAAGAAATATAATCCCAGCATCGTATAAACCATAGAATTTTCCGGGTCTTCTTTCATCATGTCCTGAGCTTTTTGTTTCAATTCATCTAACCGATTAAGCTGGACATACAACTGGGCTAAAATGGTTAACCCCTGCCGGTTTTCTGGCTCAATCCTTAGTGCATTATTAATATAATTGATTGCATCTTCTAAATTATTAGTATGAATATTTTCCCTGGTCGCATCAAAGAAAGCAATCCAGGCTTGAAATCTAAAGTCATCGTTCTGTCGTACTTTAGTTATGTAACTGGAATCGAGTTGAAAGGCGGTATCAAATTGAGCCGCGGCTTCGAGAAATATTCGAAGGTGGGATAACGCTGCTCCAAGCCAGGCCCGGGCATCAGCACTTTGAGGATTTTCCTCGATTGCGAACTTGAATTGTTCCACTGCTTTCTCATAGCGATTGTCGCGATAATAAATTCTGCCGCTATTCATCCGAGCACTATATGGTACACGCGGCTGTCCTGAAGCAGAAATCAATATTCCTGAAACTAAAAAAATTGATAGGAAAATTATTATTTTTTTCATTTTTCTGCCTCCATTTTTCCCTTTATCTTATCGGTTTATTGATAGTTGTCAATAACAAAATATATTTAAATGCTAATCAAATTTCTGCTTGACATTTTATGTAGATGAAATAGATTATTTTGGTCATGTTGGATAAAGAAATTTTAAATCTGAAAGAGCAAATCAAAAATGAAAAATCACCGCTCAAAAAGGTTGAATTACTTTTAGAATTGGCAAGGCGTTATGAATTGTGTAGTCCGGAAGAGGCAAAACGTCATGCAACACAGGCACTCGCCATCGCTAAAGAAAACCAGGCAACGATAGTCACGGGTATGATCCTTAACTATTTGGGCAGGATTTATTATCATGAGGGCAGGATTGAAGATGCTATAGAATATTCTGAAAAGGCATTAAAAACCACCGAAATCACCAAGGATAAATCAATTCAGGCTAATGCCCACGGCAATATTGGTCTATGCTTGGAGCAGAAAGGTGAGATTGATCAAGCCATCGGTCATTATGAAAAAAGTATAGATTTATTATTAGAGATTGGCGATGAAAACCGCATATCAAGAACTTACAATAATCTGGGCAACGCATTCTGGGATAAGGGTGATTTAGAAAAGGCTTTAGAATATCATCAGAAAAGTCTTGCCCTCAAAGAAAAATTACAGGATAGCCGAGGAATCAGTGTTGCCCAGAATAATCTTGGATTAATTCATGAGGATTTAGGTGATTTGGAAAAAGCGATTGAATGTTTTTACCGTTCATTGGTTGAAAAAGAGAAGTGTAATGACCAGATTGGTATTCCGAGATGTTATAATAATATTGGTGAAATCTATCTTAAAAGAGGTAGAATCGACAAGGCGATACAACTTTTTGAACAGGCAGTAAAAGCTGCCGAAGATGCTAATGTTTTGGCAATGAAAGCCGAGGCTTGCGGTAATCTGGGTAATGCTTACTTTCTTTCGGGTGATTACATCCGAGGTATGAACTATTATATCGAAGATATGAACCTATCTTTAGAAATTAACGACAAATTCGAATTGTCCGAGGTTTATTGGCGAACCGGCGAGTTGCTTTTAGTAACAAAGGAAGAACACGAAGCCTTTAATTTTATCCAAAAGGCAGTTGCCTTAAGTTCAGAAATCGGAGCCAAGAAGAATGAAGCGAGTGCCCAGAGAATTTTAGGAAAATACTATGCTATCCTCAATGAACCGGTCAAAGCCAGAACCGCTTTCGAGCAGGGAATTCAAATACTTGAGGGTATGAGCAAATGTTACGAATTAGGTAAAATATACTTCGATTACGGTTCCTATTTGACTGACACCGGGGTTCGTGATACCGCTTTACGTTATTTGCGAGAGGCATCAATGATATTCCGCAAATTAGAAATTGTCAACGAATCAGAAACGGTAGAACGTCTTCTTTTCCAACTTGAATTAGAAAGAGACCGGCGTGTTGTGTTAATAAGAAGTTTATCGAGCTTGACTTCACATCTACTGCCGGTTTCGGAATTAGCCCCGAAGTGTCTGAAATTGCTCCAAGCTGCTGTGTTTTTTGACGCCGGTGCCTTTTTCCTGTTTGAAACTAAACCTTTTGTGTTAGGCAATATTACACAAGAACAGGCGTTGGAGGTATGCAAACGCGGTGAACTTGAATTAACACCTTTGAGTGTCAATGTGCCTTTACGCTTAACCGGCCATGAACTCGGCGTCCTATATTTGCGCTGGAAATCAGAACCACCTTTTAACCTTAACCCAGCTTTATTCGAATCGATTGGGAACATCCTTTCCTTAGCTTTAGAACATACCCGAGCCCGTATTAGTATAAAACCCGAAGTGCCTAAATTAGTTACGACTAAGCCTACATACCATTTTGATTGCATTGTGGGTGATTGTCCCAAGATGTTAGAAATATACGATACCATCTCAAGAGTAGCCCCAACCAAAGCCTGTGTCCTTTTACGAGGTGAAAGCGGGACTGGTAAGGAGATTATCGCCAAGACGATTCATAGTCAGAGTCAGCGAGTGCAGGCTCCATTCGTCACAATTAATTGTGCGGCAATACCAGAAGCACTTCTTGAGAGTGAACTATTCGGTGTCGAGAGAGGAACTGCAACCGGAGTCGGTGCCCGGATCGGTAAATTTGAACAGGCCCAAGGCGGCACGGTATTTCTTGATGAGATTGGTGACATGAATCTCACTCTTCAATCAAAGATACTGAGAGTTTTACAAGAGAAAAAGTTCGAACGAGTCGGCGGCAGAAAAACAATCGAAGCCGATGTCCGCATCATCGCCGCTACCAATAAAAATCTTGAGCAAGAAATCAGCCAGGGAAATTTCCGTGAGGACCTTTTTTATCGACTAAATGTGATTACAATGAATTTACCGCTATTGCGTGAAAGAAAAGAAGACATCCCACAATTAGTAACCCATTTCACCCAAAAATATAACGAGGAAATGGGTCATTCAATAAAAGGAATAACACCCGAAGCGATGGACCTACTGCTTGCCTATTCCTGGCCCGGGAATATTCGCGAATTAGAAAACACCTTAGAGCGAGCAGTGATACTTGCCAAACATGAATATATTACACCGGCTGATTTACCCCCAACCTTAACAAAACCTCCAATCAAAGAGACCAAGCCAATTTATAATAAAACTCAATTGAAAGAAGCAAAAGCAAAAGTTCCAAAAGAAGCTCGGGCTTCATTGGAAAAAGATTTTATCCTACAACTTTTGATTCGCTATAATTGGAATATAAGCCGAGCAGTTAAGACCTCAGGAATCAGTCGAAGTCAATTCTATCGACTATTGGCAAAATACAATATAAAGAAGACTATCGAATCTGATGGTCTATCCTAAAATTTCGTTTTACTCTAATAACCAACTGCCTGTCGTTTTTTTAGGCAATACCTGTCGAAAATTTCAGCAGTTTTTATTAAAGCAGACTCTATTGAAATTCACTTAATTTTGTATATTTATAAGAATCTAAAATTCAGATAGTTGCAAAGCTATTTATTAATCTAAAATAAAAATCTATCATCTTTTTTGGTATATTATTTGCTATGAATTAGCCGCGCAGATACTTTGGTGACATAGTCAGGTCGGCAACGGAAATCGAATTGTTGCTTCCGGGCTTAAATTTGCACCGAGTGTCTGCATTTAATCTTCAAAAGATTGTCCTGTTTTAATTCAAATCCCAATATAATTCTTGACTGTAGGATAATTTTTAATTATTCTTAATTCAGTGTCTGAACCTCCAATTAAATACAAAGCATTTGTTGTGAAAATGCATCCAAAGTATGAAAGGGGGCCATTTTAATGTCGGAAAAACTTAAATTTGGTTTTTATTGGGCTGCATCTTGCGGTGGTTGTGAAATTGCAGTCTTGGATATTAATGAAAAGATTCTCGATGTGATAAATTTGGCTGATATCGTATTCTGGCCGGTTGCGGTTGATACCAAATATGCCGAGGTGGAGAGTTTTCCTGATAAGTTTATGGATGTTTGTTTCTTTAATGGCTCGGTGCGAAATTCAGAACAAGAACATATGGCAAAATTGCTAAGACAAAAATCAAAAGTTATGGTCGCTTTTGGCTCCTGTGCCCATCATGGCTGCATTCCTGGTTTAGCTAATCTGCACAATCGAGAGAAGATTTTTGAGCGTGCTTATAAAGAAACGCCTTCGACGATTAACACGGATGGCAAATATCCAAAAACTAAATTTGAAGTACAAGAAGGCACCTTAACAATTCCTGAATTTTTCGATTTGGTTTCACCTTTAGACCGTGTCGTCGAAGTCGATTACTATCTACCCGGTTGTCCGCCACCCGTGCCAATCATAATCGATGCGATCCAAGCAATTGCTACAAACCAATTGCCCGAAAAAGGGACGGTTCTTGCTCCGACCAAAGCTTTGTGTGAAGAATGTGAACGTAATACCAATGAATCTAAAAAGATGCCGGATATCAAACGGACCTATGAGATTATTGCCGACCCCAAGGTCTGCTTTTTGGAACAAGGAATCATCTGCATGGGACCGGCGACGAGGATGGGTTGTAAGACACGCTGTATAAACGGCAATTGGCCCTGCACTGGCTGTCTGGGACCAACTCCGGATGTTATTGACCAGGGTGCAAAAATGATTGGTGCAATTGGTTCAATTCTTAAAGTGGATGAAGAGAAGAATCTTTCGGAAACCGAGGTTGAAAAATTAATTGATAAGATTAAAGACCCGATCGGCACTTTTTATATGTATGGACTGGCGGCTTCGATAATCAACCGGTCAATTCAGCCCGATGCCGGGAGGCAGAAATAAAAAAGATTACGATTGACCCGATTACCCGTCTTGAAGGACACGGTAAAATTGAAATTTTCTTGAATGACCAAGGTAACGTTGAGAACGCTTATGTTCAGGTTCCCGAGTTACGAGGTTTTGAGAAATTTTGTGAAGGCAGAAAAGCCGAAGATATGCCGCAGTTGACCAGTCGAATCTGCGGGGTTTGTCCGGTTGCCCATCATTACGCTTCAACCAAGGCTCTGGATATGGCGTTCGGGGTGGAACCAACTCCAGTTGCCAAAAAACTCCGGGAGCTCATCTATTGCGGTTATTTT
>JAOUPE010000399.1 GCA_029880025.1 Caldifarciminota bacterium | reverse complement strand
TAGTAGAAGAAATCATGGAAGAAATATAATTGCCACGAAAGCACGAATTTAGAAAACACGAAAAAACCAATGAATTCTTTCGTGCCTTTCGTATTTTCGTGGTTTAATTTGATTACGTATGAATCATAGAGAAATACGAAGAACTTTTTTAGCATTTTATGCTGAGTGCAGGCATACAATTGTACCGAGTTCTTCTTTAATCCCAAAAGACGACCCGACCCTGCTCTTCGCCAGTGCTGGAATGGTGCAATTCAAACCATTATTTGCCGGGACTGTCCCTTTGACTTATCGCCGGGCGGTCTCAATCCAAAAGTGTCTTAGGTCAACCGATTTAGAACAGGTCGGCAAGACGATTAAGTATAATACTTTCTTTGAGATGTTGGGCAATTTCTCTTTTGGCGATTATTTCAAAGCCGAAGCAATTCCCTGGGCATGGGAATATCTGACCAAAGTTGTTGAATTACCAAAAGACCGACTCTATGTCTCGGTCTTTATCGATGACCAGGAAGCTTATGAGATTTGGCAGAAGAAAGTTGGCTTAGCTTCGGATAAAATCTATCGCTTAGGCGAGGCAGATAATTTCTGGGGACCAGCCGGTGGAGTTGGCGCTTGTGGACCTTGTTCGGAAATCTATTTTGATATGGGCGAAGAGTTCGGCTGCGGTAAGATAGAATGTGGTCCTGGTTGCAACTGTGAACGGTTTATTGAAATCTATAATATCGTTTTCCCGCAATTTGACCAGCAACCAGATGGGACAAGATTGCCTTTGAAAAATCGGGGAATCGATACCGGTATGGGTATGGAGAGATTAGCCATGGTTTCCCAGAGCAAGAAATCAATATTTGAAACCGACCTTTTTGCACCAATTGTGAAAGCGATTGTGAAAGTGCTTGATTTAACCATTAACCCAGAGAATCGGGCAATGATTTATGCGGCGGCAGACCATACCCGAGCTTTGACCTTTGCCATTGCCGATGGCGCAATCCCTTCGAATGAGGCAAGGGGCTATATGCTGCGCAGTATCCTGCGTCGTGCCCAACTTCTGGCAAGAAGAGCTGGCATTAATCAGCCATTTATGTATCGAGTATCGGGTGAGATTGTTGAATTGATGCGTCAGTTCTATCCAGAATTGGTTCAAAAACGGGAACAGGTTGCTTTAATTATCAAATCCGAAGAAGAAAGATTCTTACGAACCATTGATGAAGGATTGGAGAGATTTAAAGAAATTGCTGAAACACACCGAAGCGATGGCGTGATTCCTGGTGCCGATATTTTTAAACTTCACGATACTTTTGGTTTTCCAGTCGAATTGACCAAAGAATTAGCAGATGAGCAGGCATTGAGACTCGATATGGATGGTTTTGAAAAGGCAATGCTGGAGCAGAAAGAGAAATCAAAAAAAGAACACACTGTAGAAGCCACCTTAAGTATCAAGGGGACAACCGAACGTTACGAACTTCGCTTTGTTGGATATGAACAAGATGAAATAACCACTAATATCTTAGAATATCAAGAAACTGAACCCAAAATTTTTGAGGTCCTACTCCAGGAAACTCCTTTCTATGCTGAAGCCGGTGGTCAGGTTGGAGACACTGGTAAAATTATTGGGCCAGATTTTGAGTTAGAAGTACTCGACAGTTATTATAAAGCAGGGTCAGATATAAGATTATCAAAGGCAAAGCTGGTAAAAGGACAAATAAGCAAAACCGCAGTCACTGCAGTTGTGGATAAGGCACGCCGACGAGAAATCGAGCGAGCCCATACTGCCACCCATCTGCTTCATGCCGCATTACGCAGCACACTCGGTGATTATGTGAAACAAGAAGGTTCTTTGGTCGAACCGGGTAGATTTCGCTTTGACTTTGTTTCATTCCAGTCCATGACTCCAGACCAAATCATCAAAGTTGAGCAATTAGTCTATCAAAAGGTGATTGAGAATATCAAAGTCGAACAATTACGCGATGTGCCGGTTGACCAGGCAAAGGAGAATGGTGCATTGGCTTTCTTTGGTGAAGAGTACGGCGAAAAGGTGAATGTAATAAAGATTGGTGATTATTCGATGGAACTTTGCGGTGGTACTCATATCCGTTCTACTGGTGAAATCGGGATGTTTCGAATCATATCCGAAACCGGGGTTGCCGCCGGAATCAGAAGAATCGAAGCCTTGGTGGGCGAAAGTGCTTATGAACAAGCATTGTCTGAACGCAAGACTTTGGACGACTTGCAGGAGACT
>JAOUPE010000050.1 GCA_029880025.1 Caldifarciminota bacterium | reverse complement strand
CTCCTGGTTGTCCGGTAGCCTGCCCCTTTGGCTTGCCTACTCGGTTGTTCGGTTGATTGTCCGGTAAGTAACCTGGTGAGCTAGTTAAAGAATAGAGTATGGGTCAGGTTACAAAAATATGGGAGTTGCTGTTTACAAATGGGATAATTAATCAAGGCATGAAATTCTTAAAGGAGTAGTTTATGAAAGTTAAATTGAAAACTATTTTGAGAGCGACTCAAGAATTTAACTACGAGGATACTTATGGGACTGTTTAGGGAGCGACTTAGGGTGTCTTGTAAGGGATTACCTAGGGTGTGGCATAGGATGGCAACTCTCTAAGCAACCTCATAAGCAGCGAGTTAATATCTAAGTCGGATTTCGATAGTCGGAACAATTTTCATCAAGAATTTAATCTTTATCATTTGATATTTTTTATTGACTTTTGGTTAATTTTGTGTGTATTTTTATTATAGTTATTCCTTAGAAGATAAAAATGAAGAAATTAATGGTGGTCATTGTCTTATTGATAATTCTATCCTTTTTGAATCAAGGATACAGTCAAGAAAGACCGATTCTTATTGATACCGCTGAGGTAATCATCATGCAGAATTCCTGGATTAAAGTAGAAATATCTAAAGCAAAAGGAGAAATATCATCGTTTGTTCATCGACACTCGGACAGTGCGATGAATTTACTGACCAAACCGGCTAACATCATCTTTAGGGATAAAAGAAATAATAAAGAATATCAACAATCTGATGGTAAAGTGGTTAAAATCGCCACAGAAAGTTATTCGGATTCGGTGCGCACTATTTTCAATATAAATTTTTACAAAAAGCTGCACGAAATTCTATATTCGATTCAAATCAGATTTACGTTGGATATTCAGGCGCTGCGCTGGGATGCGTTACTTAAAACAGGTTTATCACCGGATTGGGAAGCAAACATTGATTTTTCAATACCGGTAATAGCAAACATGGAATATGCCTTCTGGACTAAGGATGGTGCTCCATTTAAGCTTCCAATTACTCGCACCGTAGTGTATAGAAGAAGAGGAGGTGTAATTCCTGGAGGACTTGTGATTCCTACGGTAATTCTATTTGATACTACTTCTAATATTGGATTATCTTTTGTTAGTCCATTTGAACTGAGAAAACCTGGTCTGCAGTTTCAACTTAATGAAGATTCATTTAATATTTCTAATTATTATCTTCGCCTGAGTAAAAACCACCCTGCTCATGCTGCGGTCTACATTGTTCCTCATGAAGGTTGTTGGCGACCGGGATTTGCCTGGCTCTATGATAAATATACTGAGTATTTTAATTCGGTTTCTGAGAGTGTATTAAACGGGGAAGGATGGTTTACGATATTGGACGAACGTACTGCTCCATTCACAATAGCAGATTTTAAAAAGCGCGGTGTGGCATGGGTAGAATTTTTCCATTTTCCATTCTTTGGTCTTTATGCACCAGATAAGGACTCATGGATGGTAATTGTTGACACGAATGGTATTTCTTATGAAGATTGGAAGAAAAATTTTTCCCCTAAAGTAAGAACAACTGGTTTCAGGAAGAACAATAATCAGATTGCTCTCTTGCGTAATAATTATGATTTTCAAACCTATCTTTACTTTCAGTCATTCGAATCTTGGAAACAATATGCTAAGAAATATTATCCAAATGATATCACGGTAGGTTCCAATGGTGAGACTCTTCCTGCTTGGATGTATTGCTACTTGATGAATCCAGACCCAAATCATCCTTGGGGTAAGCACATTAATTCTCAGATTAAAATACTATTAGACAAATATCCTAATGTGGATGGTATCTTCTATGACCGCGATGATTATTGTGATTATGACTATGCACACAATGATGGTGTGACAATGATTGGCGGAGATTCAGTCTATATGTTGGGATTTGCCCAAGAGAAGATAAATGATTCTGTTTTGAATGCGGTTCACTCTCGTGGGAAAGGAATTTGGACAAATGGTCCGACCAGTGTCGAAGTTTGTAAAGGAATGGATGGAATCATGTCTGAGAATCTTGCTCAGGCGCCAAATCTTCAATATTTAGGGATAAACCGTCCTCTAATATTGTTACCTTATGATACTATTCCCAAACAAACTGAGGAGAAATTGAAAACTGCTTTGTATACGGGTCATTTCCCCAGTATTGCTTGGCATCGTGCCAATCCTAAGTGTATAGATATTGATACAAGGTATCAACCACTATTTTCACTATACAAAAGTAAAAAGTGGGTGCTTTATCCCAATGCATTACAATTGCCCGCGGGTATAAAAGGGAATATCTTTCAGATTCCTGATTCAGATTATTTAGTTGCTATGATTGACCCGGAGAAATATATAACTAAATCCGATCCTTTCCAATATGATATATGGGCTAAAGTAAGGGTACCAGATATGCATGAGGTTAAGTATTGCTATTTTCTGTCTGGAGATTATCAAGGGGTAAGTCAGGATACAATTTATAATAATCAGCTGCAGGCGGACATGGGAATAAGAATACCTGCTCATCGGGCATCTTCGCTAATTCAATTATCGAAAAGACCAAGGTATGAAATTACCAGGATTTCTTCACCTGTTTTGACCAGAGGTGAATCGGAGAAGCTTGAATTTAGAATACAGAATATAGGATATCACAGAAAAATGAGGTATGACATTAAATTAATTGCTCCTTTTGCAACAAGAGTGGATAGTTTCTCTTTAGAGCCAAAACAAAGCCATAAAATTGAATTAGATTTCAAAGTCCCTAAGGATTTTGTTTTGGGTGAGACGACAATCAAAGTTATTATTAATAATCCGAGAAATGATACCGTTATTTTCACTACCTGGGTGGTTGAATTGGTTCAATTTCAATCACCCGAGAAAATATTTATTCATTCGGCTAAAGGAGAAACTATCCGTTTTACACTTGTCAACAATACCGAACGAATATTAAAGGTGAGGCTGACAGGTAGTTTTGTTGAAGGAAAGGGTGAAGTAAAGTTACCGAAGCAAAGTGTAGTGTTAAAACCTTTAGAAGCTAAGGAGCTGAAAGTAAACATTATATCTGACAGTGAGTTGGGAAAAATCCGGTTACTCGCACAAGCAGAAAATCGAACAATCGAAGTCATTCGACCAGTAGAAAGGGCAATGAAACCTGAGCTCAGTGACTATTTCAATGATGATTTTTCATCGGATAATATGGATAAATGGGATGCAATTTTTGGGATTTGGATGGTTGAAAACGAAGTAGCTAAAGGCAGTGGTCTCTGGCATCTGGCACTAAAAAATGGAAACTGGACTAATTTCAAGTTTCAGGTCAATACTAAGATTGAAGGGAGTAATAATCTTTCAGTAGACTGGCTTAAATCCCAAATTTTTTTCCGAGTTCAGGATGAAGGTAATTTCTATCGTTTTGGAATCCAGGGTGATGATATAACGCTTTATAAACGAGTGGAATATAGATGGTATTTTTTGGCTATATGTCAGTTTAATGCAAAAAAGAATGTTTGGTACAATCTAATCGTTGAAGTTAAAAACGATAGCATAAAAGGCTTCTTGGATGGTAATCAAGTAATCAGTGTTAAAGATACTACATTTCGTACTGGAGGAATTGGAATCGGAGTTCTGGAGGACGATATGGTTAATTACTATGACGATGTTGTGGTCCGCCCGATTGGACAATAACCATATCCGATAGACTTCTTCACAAGGACTCGGACAAGACTTCAAACATAAAATTGAAAGAATTGTCTTATTGAAATCTCCGGAAAGTCCGGTTTTAAACTTTTTAGTGCGTTTCTGAAAGAATGGCTATAACCTTTAAACAGGATGTGGGGTTTACTTGCCTTTTAAAACCATCAATGTCTTTTGGGCAGTCTTTTCCCAGGTGAAGTTTTTGGCTTGTTTGATTCCTTTTTCCTTTAAATTTTCCCTCAACTCATAACTATCTAACAGTGTCTCAATCTTAAAGACTAATTCATCTACTGACCAAGGATTAAAATAAAGCACGGCATCATCACCGACTTCAGTCAGACTTGAAGAATTACTGGCTACTGTTACTGTTCCACAAGCCATTGCCTCTAAAACCGGAAGCCCAAAACCTTCATACCAAGAAGGGTGAACATAAATTTCTGCTCCGTTATAAAAAAGTGGTAAATTATCCTGCGAAACATAACCAAGAATTTTTACTTGCTCTGACAGTTTTAATTCTTCAATCAGAGAAAAAATCTCTTTATATTTCCAGCCCCTTTTCCCAATGATTACTAAATCCCAGTCTGTTTTTAATCTCTTGAATGCCCGGAGTAAAGTTGGGTAATTCTTGCATGGCTCCAAAGTGGCGACGGTAAGAATATAAGGTTTTAACAAATTATATCGCTCGCGAAACTTTAACACTTCGGTTTTCTCATACGGGCGAAATTTCAGTCCGACTCCTTCGTAGATTACCGTAATTTTTTTTGGGTCAATTTGAAAATGATGAACAATATTTCGTTTTATCACCTCTGATACTGTAATAATATGCTCGGCGATTTTTAAGGATTTTTTAAAAAAAATTTTATGGAGGAAACGACCGTAATACGATAACATATAAGGATAAATTGCCAAAAAGTCATGAACCACTACTATTTTCTTAATCTTCCGAGGAAGATTTTGGGGTAAAATATTGAATGGTTCAAAAAAAATATCCACTTCGTCCCTAATTATGTAATCTTTGCCCCAAGTGTGGAACCATAAGAAACCAGGAAAGGGTAGTGTGCCAAATCGGTAGTACCAATTGTCGCTCGCAATAGGCTTAAATTTAATCGGCTGAGAAGAGTAAAGGAAAAAAGTATCATCTTTATCCAATTGCGCAAACTTTTCTAAGAGATTTGCCAAATAATGACCGACCCCTCCCCGCTCCTTCCTCAATACTCTTACATCAATACCTATACGCATCTTTATTCAAAAACGAATTGTTGAACAGAGATATCATTTTTTGGTCTTTTGGTCATGAATAATGATGGTTGCCGGCTTATCCAAAAGATTTTTACCATTTATGTTCAAAGACAAAATTTCACCAGTCGCTTTGGCAACTTTAACTTCCTACCAATTATTACACAGTACCCAGTATAAGTCAGGAGCTGGTAATTGGGGACTAATGCCTTGCCCATTTAGAACCGAGTAAGTAAACAAAAGTAAAAAAATCCTTATCATCATGTGTTAAATTAACACATTTTAACAGAAATTTGTTTATTATCAATACAAGATTCATTAATTTTCTTCATCTTGACTTTAGTTTGTTATCAAATTATACTTAATGTCAATACTACCATTCTTGTGACGAGCGAGGATGGCGGAATCTGGCAGACGCGCTGGATTTAGGATCCAGTCCTGAAAAGGGTGGGGGTTCAACTCCCCCTCCTCGCATAGGACAAATATTGCGAATGATAACGAATGTTCCGAATAATCCGCATCAGGCGAATTCGTGAGTTTCGCGGTCATTCGTTTGATTCGATTTAAACAATGGAAATAAAAGTATTTGAACCAGAACAATGGTTAAGAGAACTCGAAATTCTGGTCGAGCCAGAACGAGTTAAAAAGAAAATAGAAGAGATTACCGGCACATACGTGAGACAGGCTGAAGTTCCAGGATTTCGCAAGGGAAAAGTACCAAGACCGGTCTTAGAAAAAAGATACGGACCTGCCTTAGAGGCAGTGGCGATGGATAAACTGATTGACGAAGTCTATAAAGAGACAATCGAGGCAAAAAATCTTAAGCCACTCACTGCCGCTAAAGTTACCGACTACAACCTTAGTGAAGATAAACAACTTACCTTTAAGATTAGTTTTGAAATCATTCCGGAATTTGAATTGAAAGAATATAATGGGATAAGACTTAAGAAACAGGAACCGACCGGTTTTGAACAAGAATTTGAGCGGCGCTTGAAATTGTTACAGGACCGCTGTGCCACTTTTAAACCTTTAAAACGACCAGCCGAAAATGGTGATTTTATTCTTTGTGATTATGGAATTTATGAAGGAGATAATATTATCGGTAAGATGAATAATAATGTATTGATTCAGGTTAATGATGAAATGAACCTAAAAGAGATTAATCAAGGACTGTTAGGAGTCAAACCGGGTGATTCAAAAGAGATTGCAATAACTTTTCCTGAAGACAATCCTGATAAATCGGTTGCCGGCAAGACGCTTAATTACAAATTTACGATTCGAGACATTAAAGAGAAAATTCTACCTGAACTGAATGACAATTTTGCCCAAGACCTGGGATTCAAGGATTTGGATGAATTGCGCCGACAATTGAACGATGAGATTCTCAGCGACCGAGCACACATTATTGAGTCTGACCTCATGAATCAGATTTATAATTATTTGATTCAGGAACATAATTTTGAATCGCCGGCTTCGTTTATTGCCGATTCTTACAACAGTATTCTGAAGGAACATAATCTTAAAGAATCCGAAGAGACTAAAGAGAAATTGATGCTGATTGCAAAAAATCGGGCAAAGTTTAGCATCGTCATTTCCCGAATTGCCCAACAGGAGAATATCAAGCCTTCACCCGAAGAGATTGAAGCCAAAATTCAGGAATATGCAACCCAACTTAAGACCGAACCAGCAAAACTCGAACATTTAAGCAATAACTCGGTCTTTTTATATGAAATCATTAAGGAAAAAACAATGGATTGGATATTAAAAAATGCAAAAGTTGAATAGGATAGGAGGACAAATGTACGTACCGATAGTTATTGAACAAACCGGTCGGGGTGAACGCGCTTATGATATTTATTCCCGATTATTAAAAGAACGTATCATCTTTGTCGGTATGCCGATTGATGATAATGTGGCGAATTTGGTAATCGCCCAGCTCTTATTCTTAGAAGCCGAAGACCCGGAAAAAGATATTTCGCTTTATATTAATTCAGCGGGTGGTATCGTTTCTTCGGGATTGGCAATTTATGATACGATGCAATATATAAAAGCGAAAGTGAGTACAACCTGTGTTGGTATGGCTGCCAGTATCGCAGCATTACTTTTAACCGCCGGTGAAAAAGGGAAAAGATTTACCTTGCCCAACTCTCGGATTATGATTCATCAACCCGAGGTTCATGGACTCTCGGGTCAGGCGACCGATATCGAAATCCATGCCCGAGAGATTGTTAAACTAAAAGAACGGTTAGTCGAAATCTTAGCAAAGCATACTACGCAAACGGTTGATAAGATTTTGAAAGATTCTGACCGCAATTTCTTTATGTCAGCGACCGAAGCTAAAGAATATGGAATCATCGATGAGGTCATCGAGAAGAGAGAATAAACAAGCTCGCTGCTCTTTCTGTAATCGACCGCCGACTAAAATTCGTCGTTTAATTTCAGGGAGACGAGTTCACATATGTGATGATTGTATTCGCATCTGTAATAATTTGTTAACCGAAGAGGATAAGTATAAATATACCTTTTCGATTAAAAACATTCCACCGCCTTCTGATATCAAAAATTTTCTTGACGAGTATGTCATCGGACAGGAACGGGCAAAAAAGGTTATTTCGGTTGCGGTCTATAACCATTACAAAAGATTATTTACCCGCAAAACCGGGGTCGAACTTGAAAAATCAAATATTCTTTTGATTGGACCAACCGGCGTAGGTAAAACGCTCTTGGCTGAAACATTGGCAAAATTTTTGAATGTGCCATTTTCAATTTCGGATGCAACACCTTTAACCGAAGCTGGTTATGTTGGCGAGGATGTTGAAAATATTCTTTTGCGTTTGATTCAAGCCGCCAATTATGATGTCGCAGCAGCCGAGACTGGAATAATTTATTTGGATGAAGTAGATAAAATCGGTCGTAAATCAGATTCGCCATCAATTACCCGAGATGTTTCGGGTGAAGGCGTGCAGCAAGCATTACTCAAAATCCTTGATGGCACGGTCGCTAATGTTCCGCCCCAAGGCGGCAGAAAACATCCGGAACAACAATATATCCCCATCAATACCCGTAATATTCTTTTCATTTGCGGTGGAACCTTTGGTGGATTGGAGAAATTTATTGAGGCTCGACTAAAAAAATCGACAATGGGTTTTGGAGCGGATATTAATTCGGCTCAAACTAAGTCTAAAGACGAACTCTTATCTTTAGTCGAACCAGATGATTTGATTAAATACGGTATGATTCCAGAGCTTGTTGGTCGGATACCGGTGCTGGCATCTTTGCACAGCTTAGCCAAAGAGGCTTTGATTGACATTCTTACTAAACCACGTAATGCGATAATAAAACAGTTCCAGCATTATTTTGAATTAGAAGGGGTAAGGCTTACATTTAGTAAAGAAACCTTAGAAAGTATTGCCCAACTTGCTTTAGCAAGAAACACTGGTGCGCGCGGATTAAGGGCAGTGATGGAAAATTCAATGCTTGAGATTATGTTTGAGCTGCCATCAATGAAAGATGTGGCTGAGGTTGTTATAACTCCCGAAGTTATCACCAGCCGCCAAAAGCCAGAATATATTCTTGCAGGACGCCGCAAAAAAGCCGAATAGAAATAAAAACTCCTTTTATTTATATCATAAATCCTAATAATTAATCGTCGTAAAGTTAATAATCAGTTCAAGATAGCTATTGACTTAACTTATTTCATTGCTATAACCAATAATAAGAGCGGAGTCTTATGTTAAAAATATTTTCTTTATTATTAATTTGTTTGATTTTCTTAAGTTGCGGTCAAAAACAAGAGCCAATGGCAAAAACTAAGCCAGAACCAAAACCAGCAGCCGGATTTACCATTCAGAGCCCAGCCTTTCAAGATAATGAACGAATCCCAGATAAGTTTACTGGAATAGGCGAAAATATTTCACCCCAGTTAAACTGGACAAACCCGCCAGCCGGTACTAAGAGTTTTGCCTTAATTATGGATGACCCGGATGCACCGCGTGGCACATTTACCCACTGGATTATTTTTGATATCCCGG
>JAOUPE010000049.1 GCA_029880025.1 Caldifarciminota bacterium | reverse complement strand
AAGAAATCGTGAGAAGAAATGATGATGTCGAAATCGTTTATCCAGTTCATCCGAACCCTAATGTTCGAATACCGGCAAAAAAATTATTAGGCAATATCCATCGAATACATTTGTTAAAACCATTAGATTATCTGCCCTTTATTCAATTGATGAAACAATCTTATCTTATTCTTACCGATTCTGGCGGTATTCAAGAAGAAGCGCCAGCACTTGGTAAACCAGTCCTGGTGTTGCGAGAAAAAACCGAAAGACCAGAAGCGGTTGAAGCTGGTGTCGCACGAGTAGTCGGTTCTGATGAGCGAAAGATTGTTAAAGAGACTGAGAAATTAATTAAGTCAAAAACAGAATATTTTAGAATGACAAAAAGAGTTAATCCATTTGGAGATGGCAAAGCATCAATTCGAATCCGAAAATTTCTGATTCGATACTTTAAAAGTTAAGAATAAGGGATGTTGACATTTGCGGTTTCTATCGTAGAATCAAAAACTAATGGAAAATAATAGCGGTTCATTTACCAGTTATCTTAGAATCATAATGAAGTGGCGTCGTGTTACGATTCGTAACGTTCTAATTGTGACGGTCGTTGCACTTATTATCAGTTTTATTATTCGTCCTAAATTCACGGCAGTTGCTACCGTTTTACCTCCGAGCACAGAAGAAGGAACACTCGCTGGATTAGCAGGGATGTTTTCGGGGCAAGCCGTTTTTGGAGCTTCTATGTCTCGTTTGGGTTTTTCTGGATTATTTCGTCCCTCGGACCTTTTTGCCGCAATTTTAAAGAGTGGTCGAATCAAGGGTGAGATAATCAATCGTTTTGATTTGAAAAAACGATTCAAGGCTAAGACGATGCATGATGTCCAAAAGACACTTAGTAAGATGACCAAAATTAATGTCACAGCAGAGGGAATTATTGAGGTTGCAGTCACCCATCGAGATAAATATCTTGCGACCAATATCGCTAATGGATTTATCGAGGAACTCGACAAATTCAATACCGAGACGAGAATGACAATGGGCAAGCGTTATCGCATTTTCTTAGAAAAGCGCCTTGACCAAACTGCTAATGACCTGGCGGCAGCGGAAGACTCGTTAAGAAAATTTAAAGAAAAACACCGTACTGTGGCGCTGGACGAGGAGATGAGAAGTGCGATTGAGATGATTGCAAAATTAAAAAGCGAACAAGTTATACGAGAAATTCAGAAAGGTGCCTGGGCAGGGGCAGATGATGAACGCAACCCTTATATTCAAAATCTTAATCAACAGATTGATGCGATAGAAAAACAGTTATCGGCAATCGAGTTTGGTACCACGAGCAAAAATCGCCAAGAATTTGGCGCTGGATTTTCAGTCCCGTTATCTCGTTTGCCCAAACTATCTATTGAATTAGCAAGACTAATCAGAGATTTCAAAGTCCAAGAAACCATTTACGAACTACTAACACAAAGTTTTGAGCAGGCTAAGTTGATGGAATTACGTGACACACCAACTGTTCAAATTTTAGACCAAGCCTCGCCGCCGGAAAAAAAGAGTTGGCCCAAACGGTCTTTGATTGTTATATTTGCATTTTGTTTAAGTTTGGCTTTTAGTGTGTTACTTGCTTTTATCCTTGAGTATACTGAGGATGTTAAATTAAACCCGAACCGACATACCGAATTTATTAATTTTTATTGTCAATTGCGTCATGATTTTTCAAATTTGAGCAATTATTTGAAGATTCGACGCCGTAAATGATGGGGAATTGATCAACGTTAATCAAGTTCGGAATTATTCAATCCCTATGTCTCTATACGTTATGTAATGAAACTCTAATATGTCAGATTTCAGAAAAGAACTCTATCGTCGTTATGTAACAAAATTTAAGAATGAACAATCTCAGGTAGACGACAGGAATCTTCAATCTTATTGGGCTTGGTGTGAACATAAGTACCTACCACTATTGAAAGTATTAGACCGTAATTACCCAATACTTGAACTGGGATGCGGCCCTGGCCAAATGTTGGAATTTCTCAAAAGGCATGGGTTCAAAGAAGTAGAGGGTATTGATATTTCTGAAGAACAAATCCGAATTGCTACCGAGCGAGGACTCAATGCTAAAGTTGCCGATGTGTTTGAATTTTTGAACACTGATACAAGAACTTTCAATGCAATAATTGCCATTGATTTTATCGAACACTTTACTAAAGAAGAGTTGATGCGACTCTTCCCGTGTATCCATCGAGCTCTGAAAGAAGGAGGTATACTAATAATACAAACCCCTAACGGTCAAGGTATCTTTCCTCATCAGGTGATATATGGTGATTTGAGTCATTTGACTGTTTTTACTCCCGACTCGCTTAAACAGATATTAATGGTTGCCGGTTTCGAAGAGATAAAGTTTTATGAGACAGGTCCTGTTCCCAAAAACATTAAAGGTAAAATCCGTGTGATTCTATGGAGTATGATTAAAGGATTAGCCAATGCAATTCGGATTATTGAGACAAGCAAAACACAAGAAGTTTGGACGGAAAATCTTATATGTTGCTGTCGTAAGCCTCAATGATAGGTCCTCAGAAAGTTAACTTCTGGATATGTATTCCATTAACCGTACTTGGGAAAGCGTACCGATAGGCAAAAATCGGTTCGCTCTGCTTGTCCTTTTCATTCTGGTCGAACTCCTGATTCTCTATGCATTTATCCAAGGTAATATGGTAATAGTTTTGGGTGTGATTTTGGGATTGGTATTTCTTATCTTCAGCGCATTTTCTGTTGAGCGGAGTTTTTATCTTATGGCTTTATACTATATTGCTACTCCCGAAAAAGGTTATGCCCACCTTTTCCCAGGATGGGGGATATTTTTTTCGTGGTATTTAGGTTTGCCACTCTTTATCTGGCTATTCGGTAACTGGTTACTGTATCTGATTCGTAATCAAATTCATAATGAACCATTATCTAATGAACCTAACTTGAACCGTCGTGTTTCTTTTCGAACTATGGACAAATTGCTATTAATTTTTATTGGTGCCTTCTCGTTTTCAGCGGTTCTCGGCATTTTGAGGGGTTTTAACCGCTTTTACTGGGCTTGGAATTATCTCGCACTTTTGATGTATTTGGTATACTTTATTTTTCTTTACTCTCCATTATCAATAAAACCGAGAAGATTATTTGATTTCGCGGTTTTATGTTCATTATTTGCCAGTATCCAATACATTAATTCCGCTACTCAATTAGGTGCTACTGTGGTATTGACAAGATTAATGTCTGAACATATTCACCTTACTCCACTGGTGCTTATTTATCTCGGGGCGACAATTCTTTATAGTTCGGGTAAGTTACGTCGATTGTTATCAACATTAATTTTCCCAATTGTTCTGGTTGGGTTGTTGCTCAGCCAACAAAGGTCGTTATATGGCAGTGTCTTTATCACGTTGATTATGCTTCTCGCATTTTTTGCTTATGATAAACGACACTATTTATTTAGAAATGCCACAAAAATTACTTATGGAATCGTAGCGACTATAATTTTTTTCGGTGGACTATATATCTTATTACAAAACCTGACTCAAGGTAGATTATTAACGACAGTGTTTACCCGTGTTTTAGTTTTTCTTTCGCCAAAAATGATAAAATATGACATTTCGGCAATCACCCGAGTTTCAGAGATAAAAAATGCTTTAAACACAGTTGGTAACGATTTTCTTTTTGGAAGGGGATTAGGTGACGCAGTAGTTACCCGATGGCGGGAAGTAGAACAGATAACAGTTGATAACACTTTTGCCTTTCTCTATTGGAAAACAGGCTTAGTCGGTCTAATTTCTTTTATTGCGGTAATCTTTTATTTCTTAAAAAGGTGTATTACAACCTTACGAAAAAATTTGTTGGTTGAAGAAAAAATTTATGTTCTTACTGCGTTTCTAAATATTGTAGGTTTGCTTATTGTTTCGGTTTTTAATGTATGCTTAGCCGCTTATAGACCGATGCTTATCTGGGCAGCAACTTTCGCGGTAGTCGAATTGATTGCACGAAAATATGAGAAAAAAACCTTCCAATTCTACGCTACTCGAAGAGTCCGTTGAGTGAAACGAGACGAATATCAGCGAATGACCCGAATATCTTTTTATCATATAATTCGAGAAATTAGTTTTCATTCGAAAAATTCGTTGTAAATATGAATGATTATTATCGCCATTCATTTTTAACTTTCGGTGGACAAATCTTCTCGTTAATTCTAATACTTTTAAGTAATATTCTAATTACAAGAGTTTTAGGTCCTGAGGGCAAAGGCATCATGTCTTTGCTTTTGGCTTTTCCAATCCTAACCGTAATGATTTCGCTTTTAGGATTGGATGAGGCAATTGTCTATTTTCTAGGTGGTAAAAAGTTTGAATATTCAGAAGTACTGGGCTGGTCGATTTTGAATACATTAATTGTATCAGCAATAAGTATTGGTGTGCTTTTGATTCTAAGAAATTGGTTGGTTACCACTGTTATTAAGAACATTAGTTCTGAATTCTTAATGATAGCTATATTTTGCATTCCTTTTCAAATCTTTTTTCAATATGAATGTGCAATCCTTTTGGGTCAAAAGAATATTTTTGGTTACAATCTCTTAGCCGTCTCACGGAATTTTCTTCTACTTTTAGCACAGGTTGTTCTCATCTTGAAATTTGGGCTCCGAGGCGGAGTTTATGCAATATTAATTGGTTTTGCCACTTCGCCCCTTTTCGGTTTGCTTTTAATTAAAAAGTTTGGCAAACCTAAGATACCTAAACAATTTTCCTATGAGCGAAAATCAATAAGTTATGGTGTCAGGTCGGTATTGGGTTTACTATTTCACTATCTGACAAGGCGTCTCGATATTTTTATCATAAATTTCTTTTTGAGCCCGGTCCAAGTTGGTTTCTATGCAATCGCCATAATGTTAGCTGAACTTCCCTGGTACATACCTTCTGCGTTTGGCACCGTTTTATTCCCGGAAGTGAGCGGAATGGATAAAGAACAAGCTAATAAATTTTCGGCAACCGTCTGTCGCAATACGGTTTTCATAACGGCGGTGGCTTCACTTTTATTAGCACTTTTTGCCAAACCGATTATTGGAATTTTTTTCTCAGCCCGATTTTACCCATCGCTTATTCCATTCTACCTTCATTTACCAGGTACGCTTGCCCTTGGTATCACACGGGTATTGGGCGGAAATTTTCAAGGTACGGGTAGACCTGAATTCGGAACGCTTATGGCTTTAGTCTCATTTTTGGTTACAGTTATATTGGATATACTGCTTATTCCACGATTGGGTATCAATGGCGCAGCGATTGCCGCAACAATTGCTAATACATTTTCGGCTGGGATTGGACTTTACATTTTCTTGAAAAGTTCTAAAATTAGATTCAGTGAAATGCTTTTTGCCCGTTTGGATGAAGTTAAAAATTATCGTCAACTTGTAACGAGGATTTTGAAACGATGAATCGAAGATTACTTTTAACTGCAGAGACCGCTGAGATATCAGAGATATTCTTTTCTTTTTCTCGTGTTTACCAGTGTTCAGCTTCCTTCGGTCGCTGGACTCTTCGAGTAGTATTTAAGGTTTTCTCCTTTTCCTCTGCTATCTCTAATATCTATGTGGTTAAGTATTCCTCCTCTATGTTTTCTGTGTTCTCGGTAGTGAAAATATGAGTCGTAAATTGCTCTTAACTGCACCGCGTGGGGCTCCAGGACCGATGACTGCTTTGCGCAATATTAAGGGAATTTTAACCGATAAAATGGATATTGATTTCTTTAGTTTAGAAGACCTCGTATTCCCGATTAAAGTCGCTAATAAATCATTACTAAGACAATTGATTAGAGTGCAAAACCGACTAAAGATGGTCACCTTGGATAGGTTACTTCCTTATGGCGATAACATCATTTTTGCCAGTTTTGAACCACTGATTGCACATTTGGTTAGACAGCTATCTAAAAAAGGAATCCGACCTTCAGTGATGTGGTGTAGTACCTTAAGCCAAGCCGAGATGGTGCCAAGTGAAGTTAGTTTGTTAAAGATTTTGATTGACCTTCTAAATACTGGTAAGATAAAATATCTGATGGCACATCGGAGAATATTTGAATCTTTAGGCTATTTCATAAGGCAAGCAGTATTTTTCCCTCATCCGATAGATTTAAAAATATTTGACCCGGTGAAAAGGCAGAAACTCGATGGCATCAATTTAGACCTTTTCTGTTCCCCACGCCCAGGTAAGAACATTTTAACCCAGGCTCTTGCTTTTAAGATGACTGAACAAAATGCTAAGCTGCATATTAATTTTAAGTTAGGTAAATTTCGTGAAATCGTTGAAGAGATTGGTCCTAAGATAGTAGTTCATTCTTGGCTTCCGGAATTAGATTACTATGGTTTCATTTCCGGGATGGACCTTTCCTTACAGGTTACTTTTGGTGAGAGCTTCAATTATGCGGTTGCTGAAAGGATGGTTTTGTCAGTTCCGGTTCTAACCACTTTTGATATTTATATGGTGGCAGAAGACCCATTCCTTAACCAATACTTATGCGTAAATGCAATTGATACTCCAAAAGTAATTGCCGCTTCGATTAAAAGAATTTTAAACGATAAAAATTTACGCGATGACTTAGCCAAGCGTTGTCGAGAAAGGATTGAAGAGGTGAGTCTTAAAAACAATCAAGTCGTCTGTGATGTTGTGCAATCACTTTACGGAACTCCGGCAATCGCTACAAAATAGATTCTGTATCTTAAGAATTGCCTTAGTATTGCCCCTTAGTAAATAATGCCGTTACCTGGTTTCTCAACCTATACCTTGATTGCTTTAGAGTCAAATCTCTAATCAAATCTTCATCCCTTCTAATTAATCGTCCAATCATTTAAGTCACGAACTTTCTGATAATTAACCCTCATAGTCTATCTATAATCAATATCCTAAGCTAATTAATAGCCCATTTCATGAGTGGCTCTCCGGGTTGTCCGGTAGGCTACCCAGAGGGCGAGCCGGGGGCTAGCCTCCTCGGTTGCCCAGATGATTGCCCGGTAGGTTACTTGGAGAGCCACTTAGGAAATGGGATTTTAACTTGGTTGGTAGTTAATTTAGATTGTCGGTTAAGGAGCACTTGTTGAGTTTGGCTAAGAAATTTTCTACAGAATTGCTACTGAGTCTAAGTTGAGAACTATTTTCTGAGTAAATTAAGAATTTAACTACAGAGCTATTTATGAGATTACTTTCGAGACAACTTGCTATGCTGTTTACTATTGAAGTCAAATTTTGATGATATTAGTCTTCCAATAAATAAAAATGATGAATATTGAGTTTTCCGAAATTCCTAGTGCTACCATGACAATAGAACTTAATGACTTGATATTCCTTTGAGACGGACACAGTGATTATTAAAATGGTAGTGCATGCCTTATTTTCTCTGATAGTCCAAACATTTGCCAATCGGAAAATCTTGCTGGATTCAGTTTAACAAGTATGTAATTAAAATAATCCTGACCTATCTTAACCGAAATGAATCGAAACCTCAAGTCTCATTTATTTGGGCACGAGTTAACAAAATTCTAATAGAAACAAGGGGTATCAGCGGTAGAAAATATTTTTCCCAGGCTAGGTAAGAAAAAGGCATAATAATCAGAAAGGCTAAAATTGTTAAATTGAGAAAAAAACGGAAATCGAAATCATTGTGCTTCCATTTTAAATAGAGGTCTTTTAAAAAATAGAAGACTATCGGCACACCTAAGAAGAATAATACAAATAAGGCGCTGTTTACCAAAAATTCTTCTTTAAAAACCAATTTAAGGAAGCGATGGAAAAAACCGACCGTATAAATACCCGATTCAAATGCCACCCGGGATGGTGCAACTGGGAAAAACCAATATACGCAAGAAAAGATGAAGGAACTGATTAACACTTTCAGATTGTTATAAAAGAATTTTAAGTGAAATAATATAATTAGGAAGAAAGTAAACAAAGAACATTAAGACATAAAGAATAATTGAATTTGGCTGGAAAGAAAGACCTTGTGCATAGTAGAATTTTCTCATAGCATTGTCTGGATTCAGTCCTTTCCATAAAAAGATAAGGAGAAAAATTGGTAAGAAAGATATAATACATGCGACCAACATTCGAAGCGCATAAGACTCTTTCTGGTAAAAGAGTTTGAGAAGGTAGTATAAACATGCTGCAGAGCCAAAAAACACGAAGTATTGTCGAGACAATAAAGCACCAGCTAAGGAGATAGCGAAAATCACTGGATTCGGTTTTATCATTACCAGACAACAAATTATCGAAAAGAGAATTGGTAACATATCGGTATAAACAAAAACACTTAAACCAATTGCATAAGGATTAATCATAAAAAATCCCGCGGTTAAGAATGAAATTTTAACGTCATTAAAAATCTTAAAAAGTAATCAATAAAAAAGAATATAAGTAATAAAAGCAATTATCATAGAGAAATAGCGCAGAATATGGACTTCAAATCCGAATATCCTTCCCCATAGTGCGTAGAGAATAAATGGCAATGGTGTCGACATTTCATTATAATGTCTTATTAAATTTAAATTAATTTCTTTACCAAACTGACGGATTGTTTCAACAAAATGCACCTCGTCAGCCCAATAGGGGCTTTTTAAATTTATTACATAGACTGCAATACCTTCGAAGATAATTAAAAAACCAATAAATAAGATTAGGGAACAAAAAAATTGTAACGACTTGGTTCTTCCCAAAACCTTCATATTGTTAATTTATAATAAAGATTATTGGGAAGTCAATAGTCATTAGAGAAAAGATTATTTACTTTGTTATAAGAAAAACCGAGAAAAGAACAGGATAATGGTTGCCTTCCCTATTTATCTTATTACTACCCGAAGTCGGACTGTAATAGTTGATACGATTTTCATCAAGAATTTAATCTTTATCATTTGATATTTTTTATTGACTTTTGGTTAATTTTGTGTGTATTTTTATTATAGTTA
>JAOUPE010000397.1 GCA_029880025.1 Caldifarciminota bacterium | reverse complement strand
TTTGGTTTTAATTAACGGTGCAATCGGCGAACACGAAACCGCAATCATCTTAGCCCGCGGACAATTTGAATTTAAGGCGAAGATTATAAGCGATTGTGCTTCGCTTAATGGGTTAATTACCAACCTGCTTAAAACTAACAATAAGATTCGAATGATGCGAGACCCAACCCGGGGTGGTCTTGCTACGACCCTAAATGAAATTGCCGAATTATCAAATCTCGGTATAATAATTGATGAATCTAAAATCTTAATCAAACCAGCAGTGAAAGGAATTTGTGAACTTTTGGGTTTTGACCCTTTATATTTAGCCAATGAAGGAAAAGTTGTAATAATCGCGGCTCGGTCCGAAGAGAAAAGACTGCTCGCCAAAATGCGTAAACATCGATTGGGTAAACAAGCGAATGTGATTGGTGAAATAGTAAAACAACCTAAAGGTGTTTGGGTAAAGACAAAATTAGGCAGTATAAAACCATTATTGATGCTGGAAGGACAACAATTACCGAGAATCTGTTAAAATACAATGAGGAATAAACCAAACACAGGATGTGAGGTAGCCGCAACCTTTAGGTTGCGTTTTCTTCGCATTTCGCAGGCTAAAGCCTGCGGCTACCGGTTGGTTCTTATAAACAAGTCTCGAATGGCAGCGAATTTTATGAATAATATTTATGCAATTCGATGTCATTCGACCCATTTTGGTATAGGCCATGGAAGATAATCAGTTTGTAACGGATTTAAGCAAATTCATCGCCATCGAAACGGTTAGCTCTAATCTTATTACCGGTAAAATCTATGAACCATTGGCACAAAATGTTAAGGCAATCAAAGATTATTTCGAACAAAGAGACTACACCGCATTATTCGAAAAAGTAGGTGACCAGCACCTGATTCGATTCGGTTTGACGCCAACTCAAACCAGGCGTGCGCCAAAGCCAATTATAAACATTATCCTTTTACTCGCCACAATCTTTACTACGCTCTTAGTAGGTTCGTTAAATCGCGGGGGCAACCCATTTGTTCATTTCAAGGATTTATTTTTAGGAATTCCATTTTCTTTATCCATAATTCTCATCTTAGGCAGCCATGAGCTTGGTCATTATCTGGTAGCGAGACGTTATGGAGTCGATGCCAGCTTGCCTTATTTCTTACCGGTGCCGCATCCTCTGGTTGGCACGATGGGTGCTTTCATAAGAATCAAATCAATAATTCCAAATCGTAATGCCTTAATTAAAGTAGGTGCGGCTGGACCGATAGTTGGCTTTATAGTCGCTATACCGATAACCATCTTAGGACTTCGTTTCTCAACCTTAAAGGCGATTACCGAAACAAAAGAGGGAATCAGCCTGGGTTCTTCAATCTTGTTCAATCTCCTTTCCCGAATCTTTTTTGCTAATATTCCAGAGGGTTATGACCTATTACTCCATCCGGCAGCATTTGCCGGCTGGCTTGGGTTTTTTGTCACCGCGCTAAATCTAATACCGGTTGGGCAATTTGATGGCGGTCATATCGCCTATGCGGTTTTGGGTAAGTATCGAAGATTTTTAACCATCATTGTAGTTGCATTAATGGTGATTTTAGGATTTAGCTGGCCTGGTTGGTTTTTCTGGGCAGTATTAGCGATTTTACTCGGTTTACGCCACCCCAAACCTCAGGATGATATTACACCGCTTGGAACAAAAGAAAAAATCTTAGCCCTAATCGCACTTCTTATTCTTATTTTAACCTTTATGCCGGTCCCGATTCCAATAACCGGAGGATAAGAATTTAACCACAGACTGAGAACAAACCACGAGATTAACACGAGATTGGCACAAGATTAAAATCAGAGGGTTATTAAACACAGAGGGCACAGAGAAGAAATTAAACCACAGATTCATACGGATTGGCACAAGATTAAAAGCTGAAGACTATTAACCACTGAAAAAACAGATAAAACAAAGGGAAATTTAACCACAGATGGACACAGATAAACACAGAAAAAACACAAAATAAAATAAGACCTTTCTAAGAAAGTGTATTGCCAATATACTTAAAATCGACCCAAAATTTCTCTTATCTATTTGATTTTTAATATCTTATATTTAATTTTTGTATGGGAGGGGGTACCACCTAGGGGGTAGCCTTCTGGGTAGACTCGGAGGTAGCCTCGGAATCAGACTCGGGAACAGACTCCGGAGCAGACTCGGAATCAGACTCGGGAACAGACTCCGGAGCAGACTCGGAACCAGACTCAGGAACCGACTCAGGGGCAGACTCGGAACCA
>JAOUPE010000398.1 GCA_029880025.1 Caldifarciminota bacterium | reverse complement strand
CGTTCTTCGATATTTTCATTTGTGATATCTTTTATTATAGTCTCTTTCATCTTTCTTCTTCTACATTATTGGTAACCATTTCGACTAACGGCTGGCGGATATGCGAAGTCCTGAGCATTAGCGAAGAATTTGAGTCAGTGCTGTAAGGCATAGACCTTTTATGCTGTGTTACCTGCCGTTCATAATCCATTCTTTCGTCTTCCTTATAGCATCTAGGATAGTTTCTGTATCATGTTCATTTATTTCATTAGCCTCAAGATGTTGCATTAACCATAAGCCGCTTTCTTTAATTTGTTTCTTTGGGGAATGATTTCCTAACCAATTGCTCGATGGTCTACACAACTTACAATGCGCTACTGTTCCGATGAGAGAACTTTCAAGCCCCTTGGTTCCTATCCTTTTCATTTGGCTGTCTACTATGATGAACTTGAAAAGGAATTTCTCCCTTAGTATTTTTGTGATTTTCAATTCTATCTTTTTCTCTTTTTGAATATCTCGGAGATATCCGTATTTCTCTCGCTTGATTCTGGTTGTAAAATCTATTTCCCAAATTTTCAGATAGGCATCTTTTTCTTCGTTTAACAAGGCTCTTCCGATATTCTTCCTAAAAATGCTTCTTTCATGTGGGGCAGGTTTAGTAGCATCAAAATTCATTTTTGATTCATTCAACAGAAAATGTTCTTTTATTCGGCTTCTAAAATTCCCGTCTTTATGCGTACCGATTCTAACTATTCGTAGTTTATATCCACCATGTCCCCAAATTTCCCCCTCTTCGTAAAAGAAATATATTCCATTTTCAGGTAAGCGTTCTATTTTAAATGGAAACTTAATAAATGGAAACTGTTCCAATTGTTCGTGCAGCCACTTACACAGTTGTGACATTTTTACCCTACCTATATAATCTCTCTAATATGAGTAAATAGTTTTACTCTATCCTTTAGTCTGGTTTCTTGTAATAATCTTTTATATAAAGAGTGAAATCGCCCGGGGTTGTGATAAAACCATATTTCATCATAGTTTTGGAGTTTTCGGTCAAAATTATTTACAAGTTCAGTAAATTCCTGCTCTGTAACCTTATCTGGCTCTTTCTCATACCACTCGTGTTCCATGCCGGGAAACCAAACGCCATATAAATCTGAAAAAATAGCCCAATTAGTTTTCTTCTCTTTACACTTATTCATAAAACGTTTAGTTGGAGTGGCTGTGTATAATTTGTCTGGGGGTACTTTATTGCCACTATTTTTTAACGAGTCATCCTTTTTGGCTGAACAGTGAGTTATATAAATTCTCATTTTATTGCTTCTAATTAACGAATGGCACCTAACTCGTTCATATCCGAACTGGTTCGGTTATCTTTCCGGTTGTGTGGTTTATCGAATTACTCAGAAAATACCTCTCTATCACTGCCCGAATATCTACTGCCATAGCGAAATCTTAACTTTAATCCGATAGTTGTCAATACCTCGAATTTAGCGAATTCATTATTATTGAAGTTCGACTTCAATCAAAGACATTGACAAGGTTAAAAATTGCTGTATCATTAAGAAAAAATGAAAAGGAGATAAAATGGATGCATATATCCGAACTTTTTCAGAAAATATAAGAAAAATGATTGAGCGACAGTTAAGAATAAAAATCCTTAAGGAACAGGAAGCACATTTGAAAAAAGAAATGGTCACGGTTCAAAATGAAATTAAAAGGTTACAAACCGGTAAAATTACCAAACGGGCAAAACCAAAGAAACCAGCCAAGGCGAAGAAAAGTACTCGAACAATGTTGGTTGAGGTCTTGAAACGAACCAAAAGACCGATGACGGTAAAAGAATTGACCAGGAAACTCTTGGAGCGCGGCTATCGTTCAGCCCGAAAGGACCAAACCTTGACCGTGGATTCAATCTTAAGAGCTAACCCTAAATACTTCCGAAAGACCGCTCCAAGCACCTTTGAAATAACCCGTTAAAGAAAAACTCTGGTATTGAAGCCAGAGTTCAATAGTAAAGTAGACTCATAAGGAGCCTCTTAAGTAATCCTTTAAATAACCCGCCAGTTAAATCCTAAGGTTAACTTTTAAGTAGTTAACCATTCAGTTTTGACATCAGTTCTGTAGAGAAATACTCGGTTAGATTCTCTCAGCAATACCTCACAAGTTATCTGTCTTGCTTCACTCCCAAATCCATACCCCAGTCCCTAACCGGCTCTCTGGGCAGCCTACCGGGCTACTCTCTGGGCAACCCAGTGGGCAAGCCGGGGGGCTAGCCCCT
>JAOUPE010000395.1 GCA_029880025.1 Caldifarciminota bacterium | reverse complement strand
CGAAGAGAAAAACGCAACCTAAAGGTTGTGACTACCGCTACCGTTATCGCTGTAAAACCAGCTTGTAATTAAATGAAGAATCACCGATTCTCAATCGAACAAAGTAAATTCCATTGGCAAGCTCGGAAGGTAAAGTCAATTTGTGCTCTCCAATAGCAAGATTCCCACAAAAGAGATTTTTGACCAGGCTGCCGGTTTTATCATAAAGGTCGAGTTTAATTTTACCCGCTTTTGCCAGCGTGAAATTTAAATTCGAGCCAGAACGAACCGGATTAGGTGATATTTTGAAGTTGGTCAAAACTTTTTTGGATTTTGTCTCGGCAAGACCGACCTGGGCAGGTTGATAAAGACCGGTGCGTGCCATGTCAAAATGATAAGTTTGCCATTCCCAGCTCATTCGGTTGAATGGTACGCCGGCTTCCCAGATTGAAACCTGCATCTCTGATTCGTAAGCCGAAACCGCAATGATATCCATTGAATCATCACCATCCACATCTGCCACGGTTGCACCATTTAAATAAGTAAAGCCATAAGTTCTCAAGGGCCAGCCTGAAACTGGAGTTCCGTTGTGATGAACTGCATAAAGATAACCCAGAGTATCAGCGGTCGTCATCAAATTACTGGTGAAAATTATTTCCATATCTTCATCGCCATCAATATCAGCCACTGTGATATTTCCTTCTGCCGCATCACCACCTGGTTGTATAATCGGAAATCCGGGCAAAACCGAAGCATTGTTGTCGAACGCATATAAAACATCAGCCGCACCCCCAATTATACCAGATAAACCGCAGAGAACCTTCAAATCACCATTGCGATAAAGGTCAGCAACAGTTGGCGGGCAATAAGTCCAGCGTGAAAATTCAAAGGGCCAGCCGTTCATCAAAGTTCCATCATGACGCCAGACATAGACACCTCCGCCGTTTTTATGCATTGCCGATATGATTTCTAAAGTGTCATCGTCGTCAACATCAGCCAGAGCAGCAGATTGATAAGAGAAGTTACGACCATTGGGCATAGTCTGGGGCCAGCCAGGAAGGATTCCGCCATTTGGCTTGAATACATAAAGCGAATTGTAGGAATAAAAGATAATCTCTTTTGTTCCATCAAGGTTGATATCACCAGCTGCCGCAGTTCCAGTCGGCACATGGTCAAGCGAACATGGCCAGGCATTTGAAAACTCGGTTCCATCATAACGGAGCACATGCAAATGACCAATTGGCCAATCTCTTTCACCGACAATGATTTCTAAAGTGTCATCGCCATTGATATCGACTAAGCAGGGACTTTCCGAAAAATTACCATTATATGGTCCGGTAAAAGGCCAACCTGGTTTATTGTTTCCGTTCTCATCAAACAGATAAACTTTGCCGCCTGATGTTAAACCACGAGTCGTAACGCAGATTTCATAATCACCATCCAGGTCAACATCAGCCACTGCGGCGGCATATTGCCCGGCATTGTTCAGATTTTTTGGCCAACCCGGATATAAAGTTCCGTCAAATTTCCAGACATAAATCTGGTTCATTGTGGTTGGTCGAATCACTTCAAGTTTGCCGTCGTCATCAAAATCAGCCAGGGCAATGCCCCGAGTCGGCGAGAACATCGGATAACTGGTTGTTTTCACTGGCCAACCGGGTAAATAAGGTAATTCATCGGTTCCAGGTATCGGCTCGACCGTATTGATTTTTTCTATCTGGTTTGCAGTAGGAATTTCGGCTGCTTCATCGGAAACATTAGTTTGCAGCACATCGGCAAACCCGATAATTGCAAATGACAAGAATATTACAATAACCTGTTTCATATAACCTCCGTTTGTTTTCATAATAGGATTTAGGTTACAGAAGTCAAGTTCTGGAGTAAACAATAAGTTTGTGCTTGATGATTACGGAGATTAAAGAACGATTAAGGCGATTTTCTTTGCTCTATTATCGCTGCAATCTTCTTTTTCATCGCTGTAATCATTATTAGAATTTTGCGATAATGCCAATCGAAGGAATTAATGGCAAGTAGGTCTGCACGGTTCGTTCGGTATAATCATCGTTCCATTGATAATCAGCGACATTTTGTCGGTTGTAAGCGTTAAGCACTTCGAGAAAAGTAACCAGCGTCCATGAGCTAAAACGCCATTCTTTGAGTAGTCGAATGTCGAGTTGATGATACGGAGGAAAGCGGTCTGAGTTTGGCTTGCCAAATATTGGGATATAGCTTTTGGAAATCGGGTCAAAATTCACCGAATCGATAGGAGTATAGGGTCGTCCA
>JAOUPE010000396.1 GCA_029880025.1 Caldifarciminota bacterium | reverse complement strand
AGTGGTTCATATCAGCGGCATAGGCGGTTGAACATTTTGTTGTAAACTCACCGGTGTCACTCGCTAACCAGAGCGAATCAAAGAGTACATCCGACTCATTACCCGCACCTAAAATAACTCGCTTGGTCGTATTCCAATCGCCAATCCAGAAAGTAATATTAAATTGAGCCGAATAATTACCAAAATTTTTAACTCTGGCTTTTGGTCTTATCATCTGTCCTTGTTCGATTGTTCCGACCGGTTCCAGGATACTCAGTACTCCGACATCTTTGACCCAGACGACAGTCCTGCCGGTTCTTAAGTTATTACCTTGTCGTTCGTCGCCATTTAAAGCCAGGGTACAGGCGTAATTAATATTGCCTCGGGTTAAGAGTGGGCAAGGCGCGAACTCCTGAAGTACTGAATCGCCAGCCGGGATAGTTATTATCTGCATATCGTTATAACTTTCGCCAAATCGGAAGAAAGCCGGAAATGTTTCTTGATTGATGCCGTAATTCTTTATCCGGGCTTTTGGGATTATCACATCACCACTATCCGCCGAAGCAGGAACATCAACGATTGCTTGCAGCCCAACATCTTTTATGATGTAGCAATTAGCATTGTAATTGAAAGAAAGGCTGCTGGTCGGCCATTCCCAATCACAGACCACCGGGATAATGGCAAAATGTTCGAAATCCTGCCAATCAAAAGAATCGCTGCCTGCCGCCGAAGCTGAGTCGAGTATTACCTCAAATACTTGAGAATTACCTGGTTGGTAACCAACCATCCAGCAGCGCCAGCTCTGACCATCCTGACCATCAAAAGAAACACTTAGCTTACCGGCACCGTTTTGTAATTGAATGTAACTGGTTCCACCTTGATTCGATAATGGGTAAGGGTTCTGATTACCTTGACAAGGATAATCATTATGAGCTCTTAAGACTCGAGCCGCCGGCCAGAGATGACCTTCGGAAAAGTAATTTATCGTATCGGCATAAATGCAAACTAAATAGCGCCAGAGACCGTAATTTTTTAAAGCATGCCGGACCGTAGATGAATAATAATCTCTCAGCACATCATCGATTCCGACTACGGTGTTTCGACCCGGAACCTGACCCATCTTTTCCCATACCCTTCTCGGACAGAGACGGTCATAATATTCATCTAAAAACATAAACCAGATTCCGCCGCCATAATGATAAGTATTTTCGGTAGATGTTATCGGATAATCCGGATTTCCCAATGGATTGGGTGAGGAAGAGAAATACCGGGTATAGGAGTTCTCGTCATCGTAACAGAGGTCTTCCATCCAGACCGAGGTGTTCTCGTAGATAAATCCCATCTCCCGCACACTGTAGCGCATTTGAGTGGCATGGCTAAATTCATGGGCGCAGACGACTTTTAGAAAATCGTTATCAAGTCGATTGTCAATTCTGATGTGACTCGATGCTCCTTCTGGATAGGGGTCAGGATAATTAACCTCGTTAACACACATCCCGGCAATTCCGGCTGGCTGAACTTCGATATAAACATCATAGCGGTCATCACCGCCCATTCCGTAATCCGGAGGCGGAGCTGCCCAGCCCAACGTATCAACCTGCTTTTGCCATGAATATTCGGTGTAATTGGCAACTCTTATCGCATATATCGAATCGCAGGCATCCTCGCCAGACCGGGTGAAATGGACTCGCAGATTTGTCCGCTCAATATATTCGACCGGTCCGGAAAGATTCGGTCGCTGTAAAGATTTACCTTCTCGAAAGAGTCTTAGTGCTTCTAATGTTCCGCACCACCCTTTTATCTCTTCTCCAAAAGATAAAGAGAAGAATGTCAAAAATAGGACGATTATAGATTTCTTTATCATGAGTAATTATATTCGAAACCTTCCTTTTGGTCAAATCATAAATTTAGTTGTAGGGAATAGTCCGTTGAGAATTTCTTAAATGACCTGTCAAATAATTATCAAGATAAAGCCCAACCTAACTTCCGAAATTGCTTACTGATATACCTATTAGACAAGAATTGGTAAAGACTGAGGGTGGTTAAATCTCTAACTTACGCAGTCGCTCGATGCGTGAGTTGATTGGCGGATGAGTAGCCAAGAGGCTGGAAACCTTCTTACGCTCTTTACCAAAAGGGTTGGAAATGAAAAGATGCGCCGTGGCATCGGATGCGGTGCGTAATTTGCCGCTGAAGCCGCCGATCTTTTCTAAGGCATCGGCAAGACCGCCAGGATAGCGTGTGATATATGCACCAGAAGCATCGGCAAGGTATTCCCTTTCT
>JAOUPE010000394.1 GCA_029880025.1 Caldifarciminota bacterium | reverse complement strand
ACGGGCATAATCCTCAGTCACATAATAACGACAGAGTAGATTTATTTCAGGAGAGAGGCACATCTTACGTTCGACCTTTATCATCCGCTTTGTCTTAATATAGTTAAGTGCCTTACTGATTAAAGCAGCTTCTTCCTGGTTTGGCTCATCATTGACAATCTTGGTGAATTTAGCACTGCGGGAACGAATTTTTGTAACATAGGAGGCGCTGCCGTATTGGGTTGTAATCTCTTCTTTTTTGGCTAAACCTCTAAGTTCTTCTTTGGATAAATCTTTTAAGGTTTCTTTAGGTTTTACTTCTTCTTCAAAGATATTAGGCATAGTCATCTATAATAATCAAGATGGGTCTAATTGTCAATGAAACGAACTCTTAAATAAAACCCTTGACATTTTTTAAAAATATATAACAATAAATCAAGAAAGACGGACGATGAGTACTCTAATCGATTTAAGCCAGTATGCTACCAATATAACTGAAGATATCCAGAAAATAGTTGAATTTATAGGAATCAAGTTCTTGTACGATAAGGGTTTTTTCCCGCTTTTCTTATTTGAAAAAAAATTGACGATTGCGATGGTCGACCCAGATGATATTCATTCTTATAATGTGATAAAAGATAGAGTAAAAAAAGATACCGGTCTTTACATTGACCCAAAAGTACTACGCTGTGACCGAGACGCTCTCGATTATACTTTAAGTAAAATCTTCCCGGAGGAATATCCAGCCGACCTTCCTCAACTTCCGGAAAAATTAGGGCAAAAACTTGCCGAATTACCCGAAGACGAGATATTTGGTGAAGCGATAATATCAGTTGAAAAGATTCACCAAATCGCTTCCGAAGAACCGGTGGTCAGATGGGTGAATCGTCTATTAATAAAAGCGGTTAGAGAGCGGGCATCGGATATCCATATCGAACCGACCAGAACTGAAACGCATGTAAGATTTCGAATTGACGGTCTACTCCAAACAATCGTGGAGCAAGAGAAAAATTTTCATCTCCCAATTGTCAGTAGAATCAAGATATTATCGAAAATGAACATTGCTGAAAAGAGATTGCCCCAGAATGGTCGTTATGGGACTTTGGTTGATACGAAAGAGATAGACTTTCGGGTTTCAACCTTTCCGACTAATTATGGTGAATCAGTAGTTTTAAGACTTTTAGACCGTTCCCGACTTCTATCATTAAACGAACTCGGAATTACAGCGGACCGGTTGAACACATTAAGGGAAATAATCAATGTGCCGGTGGGAATGGTTTTGATAACTGGTCCGACCGGGTCTGGTAAAACTACCACGCTTTATTCAATTTTAAAGGAAATAAAAGCCAAACCGAAGAACATCATCACAATCGAAGACCCGATTGAGTATGACATTGAGGGAGTTCGGCAATCTCAGGTGAACCTGAGAGCCGGATTTACCTTTATCACCGGCTTAAATAATATTCTTCGTCAGGACCCGGATGTAATTATGATTGGTGAGATTCGCGATGTCGAGACCGCTCAAATCGCAATCCGGGCAGCACTGACCGGACAATTGGTCTTTTCCACGCTTCATACCAGAGATGCACCGAGTACGGCTACCCGTTTAATCGATATGGGAGTTGAACCCTATCTTCTAACCTCGACTTTGCAAGGAGTAGTGGCTCAAAGGTTGGTTAGGAAAATATGCCAAAAATGTAAGAAAAAGTATAATCCACCAGCTAAAGATATTAAAAATCTTGACCTGCCACCAGACATGGAATTTTATCAAGGCAAGGGTTGTGGGCACTGTAATGGCACTGGTTATTATGGTCGCATCGGAATTTTCGAAATCTTACCGATTAATGATGAAATTAGAGTTTTAATTAGAGACAAAGCTCCAACCAGTGATATAAGGAATCTGGCAATAAAAGAATTTGGCATGAAAACCCTTTGGGAAGACGGGATTGACAAGTTGAGAGCCGGCGTTACAACAATCGAAGAGGTTATAAGAGAAACCAGAAGAAGATTATAAGAAGTAACGATACGGTTTTGACTGGTTTTTGATTTCGTAAGCTTAACTATATCATTTAAAATTTCCTTTAGATGTTAAAATTCATGATTTTTAGGTATTCCAATTGGTATTTTTAAGTTAGAGAAAACATTAGTTATAACTAATGTCAAAATCGCCCCGAATTTTCTCCTAAGTATTTGGTATTTAGTTTTTTATATTTAATTTTTGTATGGGAGGGGGTACCGCCTAGGGGGTAGCCTTCTGGGTAGACTCGGAACCAGACTCGGAACT
>JAOUPE010000048.1 GCA_029880025.1 Caldifarciminota bacterium | reverse complement strand
GTACTCCCCGCTCAGAATAAAAAAAAGGGTAGCACCTTGGTATTTCCTCATCTTTGTCATGGTTGCGGCGCCTGTAGCGCGCTATGTCCACAAAATGCAATAAAAGAAATAAACCGAGAAATTGGTGTAATAGAGTTAGGTAATTGTGAAAAAATTGAATTCGTTCATGGAAAACTGAATATCGGAGAAGCAATGTCGCCACCCCTTATCCGGCAGGTCAAGAAACACATCAATTCTAAAAAAACTGTAATCATTGATGCCCCACCCGGTACTTCTTGTCCGGTGATTGCTTCGGTAAAGGGAAGCGATTTTTGTATTTTGGTAACCGAGCCCACTCCTTTTGGCTTAAATGATTTAGTCTTGGCGGTTGAGGTTTTAGAAAAACTGCAAATCCCTTATGGCGTAGTTGTAAATCGCTCGGATATCGGCAACGATAAAGTGGATTCATATTGCAAGACAAAAAGGATTCCCATACTTATGCATATTCCTTTTGATAAGGAAATTGCCCTTTTGTATTCAAAAGGAACTCCTTTCGTCAAAGAGAAAAAAGAGTATATAGCCAAATTCAAGAGTATCTTAAACCATATGAAGATTAAATACGAAGGAGTAATATAGGTGATAGTAAAACCAATTGGAATTATTCATACACCATTTAAGTATAAAAAAGATACCCCGATTCAGCCATTTAAGTCCAAAGCGGTTGGCAAGATTGTGGTATTAAAAGAATACCAGGAAGGATTAGAAGATATTGAAGGTTTCTCTCATCTAATCCTCTTATACCGATTTCATAAGTCAAGGGGCTATCAACTAAAAATAAAACCATTTTTAGATTATAAACTCAGAGGACTATTTGCTACAAGGTATCCTCGAAGACCAAACCAGATAGGGTTAACCGTAGTGAAATTGCTGAAAAGAAAAGGGAGGGTTCTGCTGGTTAGCGGAGTTGATATTATTGACGGTTCCCCTTTATTAGATATAAAACCGTATGTGCCCAATTTTAGCCGAAAAGAAAAGGTCAGAATAGGCTGGCTTAAGGGAAAACTAAAATGAAACAGATTATTGTTATCAGCGGAAAAGGTGGAACCGGTAAAACCGTTATTACCGCAGCATTTGCCGCTTTAGCAAAAAATGCTTGCTTAGCTGACTGTGATGTGGATGCGGCTGATTTGCATCTTTTATTAGAACCGACTATTAAAGAGCGACATGAGTTTAGAAGTGGTAAAACCGCGGTTATTGATGAAACCAAATGTACTCGGTGTGGTAAATGTATCGAAATTTGCCGTTTTGAGGCAATAAGCAAGGATTTTATAATTGACCCGACTAGCTGCGAAGGATGTGATTTTTGCAGTTTGGTATGTCCGGAAGAAGCTATAACGATGCAAGAAAATATATCGGGCGAATGGTTTATCTCTGAAACAAGATTTGGTCCGCTGGTCCACGCCAAACTTGGCATTGCCGAAGAAAATTCCGGCAAGTTGGTTAGTTTGGTTAGAAAAAAAGCAAAAGAATTAGCTGAAGCAAGGAATTGCGAATGGATTGTCGTTGATGGAGCTCCGGGAATAGGCTGCCCGGTTATTGCCTCGCTTTCCGGAATAGATTGCGCTTTAGTCGTAACCGAACCTACTTTATCCGGTTTACATGATGCGGACCGGGTGATTGGCGTTGCTAAGCATTTTAGAATTTTGACTAAATTAATTGTGAATAAATATGACCTTAATATTGATATGACAGGGAAAATAGAGCGATACTGTAAAGACAATAATATTGATTTAGTGGGGAAAATCCCTTTTGACGAATCGGTAGTGAGGGCTATGGTTGAGGGTAAAACCATAATCGAGTATCCTGACGGAAAGGTTAAAGAAGAAGTTATTAATATCTGGAACAGGATAGAGGAAATAAAACAGAAGAGTTGTTGAAGAAAAGGAGAATAAATGAAAAACTTACAGGCGCAAATGTTCAATAAAAAGGCTGGCGACCCGAAAAATAAGCCAGATCAAATTATAAAAGCCATCGCATTACAAACCGGGCAGAATATTGCCGATATCGGTTCCGGAGGAGGTTACTTTTCTCTTAGATTTGCTGAACTGGTTGGAAACGCAGGGAAAGTTTATGCCGCCGATACTAATTCAGATTTATTAGCGTTTGTCAAGAATTGTGCTAAAGAAAAAGGCTTGGATAATGTCACAACAATCATTACCGCTCAAGATAGCTTAGACTTGCCGGAGAAAACCTTAGATTATATATTTATGCGGAATATGACCCATCATTTATCAAAGCGGGTTGAATATTTCAGAAGTCTAAAAAATTTTCTAAAAAACGATGGTAAAGTTATCATTATAGAATATGAAAAAGGTAAACTTTTCACTTTCCGTGGAATATTTGGACACCATGTCCCTAAAGAAATTATAATTAAAGAGATGAAAGAAGCCGGTTATTCATTAGAACAGGATTTTAATTTTTTACCGGAGCAAAATTTTACAATTTGGCATAATTAAGGAGTAATATTATGCAGAAAATAACTGAACAAGAAAGAGCTGAACAGGACCGACGACTAAGCGAACGTATGTCCCGCATAAAGAACAAAATTATTGTAATCAGTGGCAAAGGCGGAGTTGGCAAGACTACAGTAGCGGTTAATTTGACATACGGTTTAGCAATTAAAGGATATAAAGTCGGTATTTTAGACGTAGATATTCATGGTCCAAATATTGCTAAGATGTTGGGGATTGAAAATGTTAGACTTATCGGTGCAGCTTTCGGAATTGAGCCGGTCATGGTTTTGCCTAACTTAAAAGCAATTAGCATGGCTTTGCTTAGCGAAAATCAAGACCGACCGATTATTTGGCGTGGACCACTTAAAATGAATATGATTAAACAGTTTTTGTCCGATGTCAATTGGGGCGAGCTTGACTACTTAATTATTGATTCTCCTCCTGGGACCGGCGATGAACCCTTAAGTGCATGCCAGCTCATACCAGATATAAGTGGTGCAATAGTTGTTACAACACCACAGGATGTTGCCCTTTTAGATTCTCGGAAGAGTGTGTTATTTGCCGAGACATTGAAAGTCCCCTTAATCGGAATAATTGAAAATATGGCTGGTTTTGTCTGCCCTTATTGCAAAGCGAGGATAGATTTATTTAAAATTGGTGGTGGCGAGAAAGCTGCCAATGAATTAGGCGTGCCCTTTTTGGGTAGAATTCCAATTGAGCCCGAGATAGTAGAATCAGGCGATAAAGGCAAGCCCTACGTCCATTTTAGAAATAAAACGGAAACTGCCAAAATTATCGTGGAGATAATAAATAAAGTTATCGCTTATCAAAAGCATGGTTAAGAAAAATTTTAAATATATCTATGGACCGGTATCTTCCTGGCGATTAGGCAGTTCTTTGGGTATAGACCCTATTTCAGGAAAAGGGAAAATTTGCACTTTTGATTGTATTTATTGTCAACTCGGTAAAACAGCAATTCTAACTAATGAAAGAAAAATATTCGTTCCGGCTACTGAAATAATCAAAGAACTTGATTTATTACCGACAGTGAAAATTGATTATATCACATTCTCAGGAAGAGGTGAACCAACATTAGCAAAGAATCTGGGTCAGATGATAAAAGCAATAAAGCAAAATAGAAAAGAAAAAATCGCAATTTTGACCAATTCTTCTTTACTGGATAAATATGAGGTTAAGGAAGATTTGACATTGGCAGATTTTGTCATGGTTAAAATCGACGCACCTTCTCAGAAGATTTTTGAAAAAGTAAACCGACCTTTAGTGACAATGAAATTTGATACAATTTTACGAGCGATAGATAATTTCAAGCATATTTTTAAAGGAAAATTAGCGCTGCAGATAATGTTTATAGAAGAGAACAAAGAATATGCTTCGGCAATTGCACAGATTACAAAAGAAATTAAACCGGACGAAGTTCAGGTTAATACACCTTTAAGGCCTTGTGCAGTCAAACCTTTGCCAGAAGAAGAACTTAATGATATAAAAGGCTGTTTCTCGAGTTTAAATGTAATTTCAGTTTATGAAGCCTCAAGGAAAGATGTTAAGCCGATTAGCAATAAGAATACTTTAGCCAGGCGGGGTAAGATTTAATGGTTGCTTTTAGAATGATGTTAAAATTTCGGATTCATTGGATTCCAATTACAAGGCAAGAATTATGCAACATTGGGTGCGTTGCTTTGGATAAACTACTTGTATTGAAAAAGAGAATCCTAGAACTTTTATATTACCCGAACCGATTTTCTTTTTATTTATGGTTGAGTGCCCGGTATTAACCAAACTTAAGGATACAATATGCCTATTAATGAAAAGATTATGCACAACGAAGACTTATCTATTTACCCAGAAAATATTGTAGCACTGGCAAAAAACCCGAAGCACTTTGGCAGAATGAACGACCCCACAGGTAGCGCATTTATCAAAGGACCTTGTGGCGACGAGATGGAGTTTTATCTTATTATCGAGAATGGAATAATTGAGGAGGCAAAATTTTATACCGAAGGTTGTATCTCCACATTAGTCTGTGGCGAAATGGCAGCCCAGCAAGCAGAAGGGAAATCAATTGAGCAAGCTCTGGCAATTTCTCCAAAACAGATTATTGAGTTATTAGGCGAGTTGCCTCAGAACCGTAGCCATTGTTCAATTTTAGCGGTAAGCACTCTTTATCGAGCAATCGCCGATTATTTACTAAAATATGAATCTACATAAAAGGAGGTAATATATGCCAATTTACGAATATCAATGCAAGAATTGCGGAAAGATTAGCGAATTTCTTATAGGAGTAGTGCAAGACAAAATAGAGATAAAGTGCAAGCACTGTAAGAGTAAGGAATTGGATAGAGTATTTTCTAAAAGCTTTATTTCAAAGAGCGGGAATATTATTGGCTCACAAGGCGGCAAAACTTGTTGCGGAAGAGACGAGCGTTGCGATACTCCACCTTGTTCGGACGGCACTTGCAAAAGGTAAACAATGGAAATCAAGGTACTTTTCGATAGCCTAGCATTGGATAAAAGATTTATAACCGGCTGGGGAGTTTCATTTTTGGTTGACGGGAGAATCTTATTTGATACTGGAGAAAACGGCAATTGGCTTATGGAGAATATGATGAATTTAAATGTAGACATTGATGAGATAAAAGCCGTAGTTATTTCACATGACCATTTTGATCATACAGGTGGTTTATGGGAATTATTAAAGAAAAAAGAAGGTTTTGTTGTTTATGGCTGTCCAGATTTTAGTCGGGAATTTAAAGTGAAAGTAAAGAGGTTAAAAGGAAATTTTAAAGAAATAGCTAAACCGAGAGAAATTGCTAAGGATATTTTTGTTACTGCTCAAATTCCTGGCGAATATGCAGGTAAGTTTATGCCTGAACAAGCACTGGCAATCAAGACAAATAATGGGATATCTGCTTTAACCGGCTGTGCCCACCCGGGAATTATAAAAATATTACAGGAAATTAAGAAAATCTTACCCAAAGATAATTTTTATCTGGTATCAGGAGGATTTCATCTAATGGAAAAGGAGAGGCGAGTTTGTGAACTTACGGTCGAGGGGTTTAAAGAATTAGGAATTAAATTTGCCGCCCCCACACATTGCACAGGCAAAGAAGCTGAAGAGATATTCAGAAAAAAATACAAAGAAAATTTCATTGGAGTAAAAGTAGGTCAAATTCTTAAAGTATAATAATAAAAATGCAAATTTTAATACATAATTTAAAACATGGCTTAATGATAAGCATATTTGTTTTTGTAATGATGATATTCATTGATTATCTAAGCGTTCTGACAAAGGGTAAAATGAATAGTATGATTAAGGGAAGTTTATTTAGGCAATATCTTATCGCCGCATTTTTAGGTGCAACTCCAGGATGCTTAGGCGCATTTATGTGTGTTTCTTTTTATGTCCATGGTCTTATAAGCTTTGGAGCATTGGCGGGCTGTATGATTGCGACTGCCGGAGATGAATCCTATGTAATGTTTGCAATGATTCCTAAACCGGCGTTGGCTATTCATGTTATCTTATTCATTTTAGGAGTTATTGCTGCTTGGTTTATAGATAAAGCAGTATATCTTCTAAAGATAAAGCCCTGCCAGGAATGTCAGCTTTCAGAGATTCATTTGGAAGACGAATGCCGATGTTTAAATTTTAAGGAAATTATTGTGTATTTTAAAAGCATGTCTTTTGCAAGATTTTTACTTTTTGCCTTATTATTAGGCAGTCTTTATGGGTTCATTTCGGGACTAATCGGTCCTGAAGGGTGGAATTGGCAAAGAATTACATTTGTGTCTCTTATTGGTTTAGCTGGTTTCATAGTAATTACTGTCCCTGAGCACTACTTAGAAGAACACATTTGGAAACACATTGCTAAAGAACATTTATGGAGGATATTTTTATGGACTTTTGGGGCACTATTAATTGTAGACATTGGTTTAAAATTTTGGCATTTGGAAACTTTTGTGAAAGAACATATGTTTTTGGTACTTTTAATTGCAGCTATAGTAGGGTTAATCCCCGAATCCGGCCCACACCTTATGTTTGTGACAATGTTTGCTAAAGGTCTGGCGCCTTTTTCTGTTCTTTTGACCAGTTCTATTGTTCAGGATGGTCATGGCATGCTGCCACTTTTATCATATACGATAAAAGATTCGTTACGGATAAAATTATTCAACCTTATTATCGGTTTGGTGTTAGGGATTATCTTATTTTCTTTAGGATATTAGAGAAAGGAGGGGAAAATAATGCCTGAATTTGGAACACCCTTTTCTGGATTAAAAAATGACCGCCAGGTTACACATGAAGAATTAGTCCGCGCAATACGTTTTATGATAGCTGCAGAATATGAAGCAATTCAGCTCTACATGCAGCTTGCCGAGTCAACTGACAACAAGTTGGCGCAAGGAGTATTAAAAGATATTGCTGACGAAGAGCGCGTCCATGCGGGCGAATTCCTCAGGCTTCTTAAGGAACTTGCACCGGACGAAGAGAAGTTCTATAAAGAAGGTGCTAAGGAAGTTGAAGATGAAATTAGAAAGACTAAATAAAGTCTTATTAATATTATAAATGGCAGATTTTAGTTGAATTGATGAAGCAAGGAAATTGAAGGAAAGGAATGTAGAGAGAAAAATTGTGGACAAAGAATTATATGGACATCAAAAAAATTCCATAATGGTTAGTGAGGTGATTTAGATTTATGGAAAATATATTTAATTGTTATTATAAAAAATATGACGCTTGGTACGATGAAAATAAATTTACATACTGGTCAGAACTTGAAGCCATAAGAAAGGTTTTACCAAAAAAGGGGAAAGGCTTAGAAATTGGTGTAGGCACAGGAAGGTTTGCTTTACCTTTAGGGATTCAGTTTGGAATTGACCCTTCAAAAAATATGATAAAGATTGCTAGAAAAAAAGGAATTGATGCTCAGTTGGGTTTTGGGGAGCGCCTGCCGTTTAGAAATGCCTTTTTTGACTATGTTGCGATTATTATTACTTTATGCTTTGTAAAAGACCACAAAAAAGTTTTGGAAGAAGCAAGAAGAGTTTTAAAGAAAAAGGGTAAATTAATTGTTGGCATAATAAACAAAAATAGCTTCTTAGGCAGATTCTATCAAAAAAAGAAAAGTATATTTTATAAACAAGCTAACTTTTTTAGTCCAAAGGAAGTTATAAATCTACTTGAAGGGTTAGGATTTAATAGCTTCTCCTATTATCAGACGGTATTTAAACTCCCCAATGTAATAAATTCCGTTCAGAAGCCTAATAAAGGTTTTGGCAAGGGTGGTTTTGTGGTAATATCCGGAGAAAAGAGATGAAGATATTTTTTAGGTCATTCGCTTTCCTAAGTACATATTTCCTCAATATAATTTTGCAGGTCATTTCTTGCTCTAAAAGGAAATTTCTGCCACAGAGGAGCAGAGGATACAGAGGTAATTTCTTTTCCTTGAGCTCAGTGTCTCCTTGGCTATCACTACGGATATTTCTAATGGAGTTTACCCCGTTAGAAATACCAGAAGCGATATGGTCATAACTGAAAAAATTAAGTTAACCCATAGTATCTTCAATATTTCTGACCGGGCTCACTTGAATTCCTTTTCCCTTAATAACCCGACCAATAATTTTTGCCTCTTTTAGCCCTTTTCGATAAAGTGCCTTGATAAATTTATCAACTTTATTTTTGTGAATAGCAATTAGCAGTCCACCCGAGGTCTGAGCATCACATAATAACATTTGCCAGGTTTTATTCACTGTTGAGGCGAATCTTACATAAGGTTTCACATATTCGAAATTGGCTATTGAACCAGCGGAAAAGAAATTTTTTTGGGCGAGTACAAAAGCACCGGGTAAAATTGGTACTTCCGAGGTATAAATCTCAAGTCCGACCTGGCTGGCTTGTGCTAAATTTAAGGCATGACCCAGTAACCCAAAACCAGTAATATCAGTTGCCGCATCTGCTTTAAATCGTTTCATAAGTATCGAAGCTGTTTTATTTAATTTCAACATAGATTTATTAGCTCTCTCAACCGCCTTTTTTACCACCTCTTTATTTTTGAGTGCGGTGGCGATTACACCAGTCCCAATCGGTTTAGTAAGAACTAAGACATCACCGACTCGAGCATTGTGATTAGATATAATTTCGCTCTTTTTTACGATACCAGTAACGGCTAATCCATATTTTACCTCTGAATCACGAATAGTATGTCCACCTAAGATTACCGCCCCCGCTTCTTTAACTTTATCACAACCACCTCTAATTATTTCTCTTAAAACCATCGGCGGAATCTCATCCGGGGGAAAGCTTAAGATATTCAATGCTGTAAGTGGTTTTGCTCCCATCGCATAAATGTCACTTAAACTATTGGCAGCAGCGATTGCGCCGAAAGTGTAGGGGTCATCGGCAATTGGCGTGAGAACATCAACCGTTTGCACAATCGCCAGCTCCTTGCCAAGAGCATAAACTCCAGCAT
>JAOUPE010000047.1 GCA_029880025.1 Caldifarciminota bacterium | reverse complement strand
ACTGATGAGCAGCTTTATTTTATCTCGGTCTTACTATTCGGATGGTTTATTGACATCTTTAACTGCCTCTTGACAAATCATGAGTTTCGGGTATTTTTAGGAGTTGTGGTAAAGGTTGCAATTTTATTTGCTGCCGGTACTAATTGCGATTCGGAGACCGCCTATGCGTTTGAACTGGCTGGTGCGAAAGTGGATTTAGTGCATATCAACCAGGTGAAAACGAAAAGAAAATCTTTGGCTAATTATGCGATACTGGCGATCCCGGGTGGTTTCACCTATGGCGATTATATTGCCGCGGGTCGAATTCTTGCCGCCGAACTTAAATTCGGTCTAAGCGAGGATATTGAAAAATTCATCCGAGACGACAAGTTGATAATCGGTATTTGTAATGGTTTTCAGGTTCTGGTTAAAGCAGGTATTCTGCCGGGTAATGACGGCTATTTTAAAGACCAGACCGTTACTCTGGATGCTAATGATTCGAACCGTTATGAAGACCGTTGGGTATATCTTAAAAATGTTAAGGGTAACCGCTGCCTATTCACCAATGGCATTGAAGCGCTGCTCTATATGCCGGTGGCTCATGCCGAAGGCAAATTCATCCCGAAAAATGAAAAAATCCTTAAACAAATCAAAGCCAATGGTCAAGTCGTTCTCACTTATGTTGATGAGCAAGGCAGAAAAGCCGGCTATCCGTATAACCCAAACGGCTCGATTGAAAATATTGCCGGCATCTGTGACCCGACCGGCAGGATTTTTGGCTTGATGCCTCATCCTGAACGCTTTTTGCAGGCTAATTTTCATCCGCATTGGCATCGCCAAGCATCGGTAGAACCACAAGGTCGATTTATTTACCAAAATGCGGTCAACTATGTGCGAAAAAATCTTTAATCTGGTATTTTTGATTTTTATCCGATTTAAGAAGAAATAAACCAAGGAGGTAATGAAATGAAAGGCGTACGTGAACAGGTGTTAAGGTTGATGAAAACCGGCGGACCGATGGCAGAGATTGCCCGTCAGGTCGGTGTTTCAAGGGAACGGGTAAGACAAATCATCCGAGAAACCGATAGGGTTTATCGTTCCCGCGCTCAAATTCGATTAGGTAAACGTAAATGCCTGGGTTGTGGTAAAATGTTCCAACTCAGAAACCGTAAGCAGAAATATTGTTCGCTGCAGTGTGTTGGACTAGGAGAAAAAACGAAAAAGCCGTAATGAAGGCTTTGGCAAACCGTATTCAGCAACACCCGATTCTCGATTTTCCGGAAAAGAAATTGGTCAAATTCTTTTTTGAGCGAAAAGAAATCTTCGGTTATGAAGGTGAACCGATTGCGGCTGCTTTGGTTGCCAATGGCATAAAGGTCTTTCGCTACACTGAAAAACTGAAACGAGCCCGCGGTTTCTTTTGTGCGGTCGGCAAATGTTCCTCCTGTCTGATGATGGTGGATGGTAAACCTAATGTGATGGTTTGCACCGAACCCTTAAAATCTGGCATGCGAGTAAATCGCCAGTTCGGTCGTGGTAAAATCCGAGCCTTAAAATAAATTAATTAGCAATCGGATAGAGATTATCGTTCATCCTTAATGATACGGGAAGAGATTGTAATTGTCGGAGCTGGACCAGCTGGATTATGGTCAGCAATCGTTGCCACCAAGCTTGGTGCCTCGGTGACAATAATCGATGATAATCCGATTTTCGGCGGTCAATTGATTAAACAGACCCATAAATTCTTTGGTTCGAAAAGTCATTATTGCGGAATTCGTGGTATTAATATTGCCAAAATCTTGACCTCGGACCTGGAAAATTTACCGGTAAAGAAATTTTTCAATGCCTCAGTTATCGGTTTATATGATAATAATCTATTAGCCGTTCTGACTCAAGCTAAACTGATTAAACTAAGAGCGGAGCGCATAATTTTTGCCACCGGTGCCAGTGAGAATAATATTGCATTTCCGAATAATGATTTACCAGGAGTTTACGGTGCCGGTGCGGTTCAGACCCTGATGAATGTTTATGGCGTAAGACCGGGGCATCGGGCATTAATGGTCGGTTCGGGTAATATCGGGTTGATTGTCTCCTATCAGATGATGCAGGCAAATATTCAAGTCGTGGCGGTGCTTGAGATTATGCCTAAGATTGGCGGTTACCATGTCCATGCCGCAAAACTGGCACGGCTTGGGGTCCCGATTCTAACTTGCTATACGATAAAAAGAGCGCTTGGTATCGATATGGTTGAAGGCGCGGTTATTGTCAAAGTTAATAAAAGATTTAAACCGATTCCTGGTACTGAGCAGCGCCTTAAAGTCGATACGATTTGTTTGGCGGTCGGTCTCTCCCCGCTTAACGAGTTGTTATGGCAGGCAGGATGTGAGATGGTCTATGTTCCAGAATTGGGCGGTCAGGTTGCCCAACACAATGAGGATATGATGACCAGTCGTGCCGATATTTTTGTCGGTGGCGACCTATCCGGAATCGAGGAAGCCTCAACCGCGATGCTTGAGGGAAAAATTGCCGGTGCCTCGGCTTATGAGAGTTTAAAAGGAGTCAGTGCCGAATCGAAAAAAATCAAAGAACAGGCAAAAGTTGAACTCGGTATGATTCGCCAGGGTCCGTTTGGTGAAAAACCGAGATGGGGCAAAGAAAGACTTGCCGCTAGGCGGGGCTGGACTTAGCCTTTAATATCTGGCTGGTAATTAGCTCGATAATCACTCCATAGAGCCCACCCATCACAATCATCCAGACTGTTGCATAACGGGAAATCGAAATTAAAACCGGCATCATCGGCAACGAGAACAAGGCGCCGAGCAGAAGACCGTGCAGCCACCAGGGCAGCTTAATACAACTGATACCAATGGCAAAGCCCATGACGATTCGATTGATGATGATAAAATAACTAAAATATCGAGGTAACCCGTTCGGTGAAGTTATTATAAACACCGAGAATACGCCACTGACGATTCCTAAAAGCGTAGTAAAGACTACCCGCTTCAACCGCAGCATAATTAATCATAGTTTGGTTATCTAATATGTCAACTGCGATTTTATCTTATTTTAGTTTAAATTAAGAATTGGTTTGAGAAATTATTTTTTCGAAGCGGATTGACAACCGCTGGATATGGGTTATTATCTGAATTGAAAAATGGAAAATCAAACGAGTAAGCTTCAGGCAACTAAATCTAAATTACAAGGTAAAAAGTTTCGATTACCGTCATGACGTAATCTAATCGTTATAAGGAGGAATTGTGTTTAATTTACTCGAACCGCTTTTGGCTGAATTTTCCGGTGTGGATTACGGCGAAATTCGGTTTCACGAACGTAATTTTAACGCCGTCTCAATCCGTAAAGGTGAATTGGAAACCGCCAAAGCCACAAATTATTCGGGCGTAGGGGTAAGGGTCTTATGCCAGGGCAGCTGGGGATTTTCCTCAACCAATCGGATTGAGCAAGATGAACTGAAACGAACCATCAGTGATGCAATCAAAGCGGCAAAGGTATCTAGTGCCGGCAAGAAATCGAAAGATGTGAAACTGGCAAAAGCCAATTTAGCTAAAGGCAAATTTGAACCCAAAATCAATGACCCGTTGACTAATCATACCTTTGAAGAGAAATTAGAGCTGGTGCGTAATACTGAGGCAAAAGCGGCTAAAGCATCATCGGTTATTCAATCCACCTCGGTTACCTACAGCGAAATCTTGGATAAACGGTATATTCTGACCACGGACCGGGTCCGAGCTGAAATACTCGATTCGAAACCAGAATTTCGAATTTTTGTCGTTGCGGCAGATGGCAGTAATTATGTGAGGTCATTTGAGGCGATGGGAATTACCGGCGGCTGGCAAGATTTGTTCAATAAAAAACCAATCGAAGCGATGATTGATAATGTGGTTGCCCGGGTCGTAAAATTGCTAAAAGCTCCTTACACGAAAGGTGAACGGGCAACCGTCATACTTGACCCAGGGCTGGTCGGGTTAATCTCACACGAAGCGATCGGACACACGGTTGAAGCTGATTTTGTCCTATCCGGGGCAATCACTAAGGATAAAATCGGTCAAAGGGTTGCCAGTGAGCTGGTCACGATGTTTGATTCAGGACCAGAAGGAAATGCTGGTGGTACATTATTAGTCGATGACGAAGGCGTGATTACCGAAAAGACAATAATCATCGAAAACGGCATTTTAAAATCGTATTTGCATAATCGCGAAAGTGCGGCAAAGTTCAATGCAAAACCAACTGGTAACGCTCGAGCCTTTGAATATTCAGATGAACCAATAATCCGAATGCGTAATACCGGAATCGAATCCGGTAAAAATAGTTTAGCCGAGATAATCGCTGATACTAAGGATGGCTATCTGTTAAAAGGTGGTGGCGGTGGTCAAGCCGATGCTAATGCTGAATTCATGTTCACGGTTCAGGAAGCCTATCCGATAAAAGACGGTAAGATTGGCGAGTTATTACGCGATGTAACGATCAGCGGTCAAGCATTCGATGTCCTTATAAGCGTTGATGCGCTGAGCCAAGACTTTGATTGGGATATGGGTTTTGGTCATTGCGGTAAAGGACAATTCGCCAAAGTTGACGGCGGTGGTCCTTACCTGCGCTGTAAGGCAATAGTTGGTGGGAGGCAAAAATGATTGAACTGGGTGAAATTGCGGTTAAGCAAGCCTTAGAACTGGGTGCGGATGAAGCCGAAGCCTATTTGGTTCAGGGCAAAGAATTCGATGTATCATATGAGAGTAATGATATAAAGCTGGCAAAGAGTCAAACTAAAGACGGTATCGGTATTCGAGTCTTTAAAAATAAATGTCTGGGATTTGCTTCGGTCAACGTTTTGAGCGAACAAAAAGTGCTTGAAGCAGTAAACAATGCAGTCAGGCTGGCAACCCTCACTCCCGAAGATAAATATAATCAGCTACCGACCCCGACCCCAATCACCCCGGTCCAAGGTCTATTTGACCCAGCCGCCGAAAAAATAGAAATGGACTTTGCCCTGAATAATGCGGTAAAGATGTTGCAAACCGTCCATAATTTCGATAAACGGATATCAGTGGACAGTGGTTTGTTTTCGGGTTCGGTCTATGAATCCGGTGTGGTCAATTCCAAAGGGATTAAAGCGAGTGAAAAACAGAGTTCGTTCGTTTATTATATCTTTGGTATGGCAACCGAAGGGAACGAAGTTTCCTGTTTCCAATATGAATTTGATATCACGCATCAAGCAAAAGAAGTGAACGTGGAAAAAGTGGCACTCGACTTTGCCCAAAAGGTGATAAATTCGCTTGGCGCTGAAAAATGGGAGAGTTTTAAAGGAACCGTTCTTTTAGACCCAGATGTGGTTACTGATTTATTTGGCGTAATTCTTTTTGCCATCAATGCTAATAATGTCCAAAAGGGTATGAGTAAATTTGCCAAGAGTCTAAATCAGAAGGTTGCGATAGGCGATTTATCGATTGAGGATAATGGATTATTAAAAGGTGGCGCCGCATCAAGCTCTTTTGACCGAGAAGGGGTAGCGCGAAATCCGAGTAAGATTATTGATAAAGGAATCTTAAATTCTTTCTTTTATAACTCATACACGGCGAATAAAGATAATCGTGTTTCAACCGGCCATGCCACCGGTGGGACACGCGATGTACCAGCAATCGGTCCGTCTAATTTTATTATTAGCCCGGGCAATAAAGTCAAGGATGAACTGATAAAAGATATCAAGAAAGGACTTCTGGTCACTCGTCTGTCCTGTTTCCCTAATGTCGTGAGTGGTGATTTTTCGGGTGTGGTCAAAGGTGGTTTTCGCATCGAAGACGGCAAACTGGGAAAACCAGTAATTGAAACCATGATTGCGGGTAATGTTTTTGAGCTTCTAAATCAAATATCGGGAATTTCAAAGGAACGAAAAACGATTTTTGGATTCATTGCGCCCTGGCTCAGGATTGACGATATATCAATAACCAGCGGATAATTATCCTATGTGTTGACAGAAAATTTAAAGTTGTTTTAATTATTGGTGATATTGCAGATTAATTAAAGAATTAACTATGATGCATCGGTCTCTGGCTGAATTTTTGGATGGCATTAAGATTGAAGAACCCAGATTCTTACGAAATTTGGTATTATATCCACTGACCAACGGTAACAAAGCAAAGACTAAAATAAAGGTTCTGGATGATGCGATGCTCGAAAAGAATGTAATAATCTCCGAATTAGACAGTGCCCAGCTTGAACACGTCAGATTACAAAACCGGTCCGACTATCGAATCTTTGTTCTCGATGGTGAAGAAATTACCGGTGCCTGGCAGAACCGAATTGCCACCACTGCCGCATTTATTGACACAAAAAGTGAAGTTCTCTTACCAACCAGTTGTGTCGAACAAGGAAGGTGGGCTGGGGATAGACAATTTACGATTGGTAATAGTTGTTCTTTCCCATCCCTGCGTGCTCTATTATGTAAAGATGTGACCAGTTCATTAAATAAGACAAGAACTTTCCAGGCAAATCAGGAAAGAGTCTGGAAAAGCGTCCGCAATAAGCTTGATTCCCTAAAAGTCCAATCCATAACATCATCAATGCACGATGTTTTTCAAAGACTAAAAGAGGAACTTGCTCGTTATTCCGAAAGTGCAGCCGAACTAAAGGAATTTTGCGGAATGGTTGCTGCCTGTGGCGATAAAATTCTCGATATTGACTTATTTGGCTATAAAAATTTATTTACTCGGCTCGCCCCAAAACTTTTAGAGAGTTATGGACTCGATGCCTTGGAAAAGATGTCTTCTCAAAGTACTCCCCCAACCAATAAAGTAGAAAGATTTATATGCCAGCTGAAACGGGTTCGTCCCCGACGCTTTCCTTCGGTTGGTTTGGGCGATGAATTGCGTTTTCAAAGTACCAATCTCTTAGGTCGGGCACTAATCTTCGGTGAAGACTTATTGCACCTTTCAGCCTTTCCTAAATCTAATTAATTATCAGGACACTTCTTGAGTTGAATATTTTGGCTTAAATGTTATTGTCTAATTTAGGTAAATACCGAATCATAAAATGGTTGGGCGGCGGTCAATTCGGTGATGTCTATTTAGCGTTTGATACAATCTTAGAAAAAGAATTTGCGCTTAAGGTGGCACGAATGCGACCCGAAGATATCTTAATGCTGAAAGACGAAGCAAGACTCTTAGCATCGCTCGACCATAAGAATATCGTCCGATTTTATAATATCGACAGTATTGATGGTAAATTCATCATGGTAATTGAGTACATCAAAGGAGCATCCTTACGTTCACTCCTGACCAGCGGTAAATTTGAGTTAATCCGCGCAATCAAAATTCTAACCCAATGTCTTGAAGCATTAGAATATGCGCATAATAAAAATATTCTACACCGGGATTTAAAACCGGAAAATATAATACTAACCGAATCCGAACTGGTTAAAATTGCTGATTTCGGTTTGGCTAAGTTTATTCGACCCGGAACTATCTCAGCCTCGATCGCGGGTACACCAATCTACATGGCACCAGAAGCCTGGCGAGGTTCTTTTCGACCCCAATCTGATATTTATAGCCTGGGTGCAATCTTTTATGAAATGTTAACAGCTAAACCGCCTTTTCTGGCTGAGACTTTGGAACAAATCCGGTCGCTGGTCTTGAAGAAAAATCCAATCGCTCCCAGTATATTAAATCCCTCACTACCGGATTGGGTCGAACCGATAATTATTGAATCGCTTGAGAAAGACCCGGCAAAACGAATACAAAGTGCTCGTGAATTTTTAACTCGTTTAAATAAAGTCACCAAGAGTATCCGAGTTCCACCCGCTGCTTTGCAATTGCCAACCGAGTCGAAAATCAATTTAACTTCACAACAAAATGAAATCATTAATTCGGACTCAAATAGAATCTTAGTTTTGGGTGGTGCCGGAACCGGCAAGACCACAACCCTGATTTATAAGGTTTATTCCACAATCAAAGATAATCAGATCGAACCAAATTCTATTCTTATTTCGACTTTTACCAAAAAAGCCGCCGGCGATGCAAGAATTCGACTCGTGAGACTTTTGGGTCGCGAAGTTAGAGATTTATGGTTAGGGACGCTGCATACAATCTGTTTTCGAATTCTGAAAAAGGAAGCCCAGCGATTAGATTTTGATGATGATTTCGAAATCTTGGAAAAACCCGGTCCGGTTTTAAAATCGCTATCGCCAAAATTGGGTTATCCAAAATTGAGGCTGATAATACGCCAGATCGAAAACTGGAAGAATAATTTCGTTTCCCCAAACTCAGCCCGAAAAAAGAGTCAAAGCGAATGGGAATCAATCTGTGCCGAGGTTTACCAAAAATACCAATCGCATTTAAAAGAAAAAAATCTTATGGATTTTGACGATTTGACCTACTATACGGCACGACTATTCGAGGAAAACCATGATTTGTTAAAAGAGTATTCAAGCAAATTCGCCTGGATTTTTTTGGATGAACTTCAGGACTTTAATCCAGTCCAATATAAAATCATTAGAATGTTATCAACCAATCATAACCGAATCTTCCTAACCGGTGACGAAGACCAGTCAATTTACGAATGGCGTGGTGCGCATCCCGAATACGTTTTAGAGGCAACCCGGGATTTTCCCGATATTAAGACTTTTGTGCTGACCCAGAATTTCCGTGTGCCGGAGGGTATCTGGCGGTTGGCTAATAATCTCATAAGTAAAAATAAAGGGCATAAACCGAAACCGATAATTATCTTAAAAGACGAATTGCAAAATGTCGAACTTTTTAGTGGTGACAACGAACAAGATGAAATCTATTTCCTGGCTAAAACTATCCAGCGAGTGATTAAAACCGAAAACAAAAAATTTTCTGATTTTGCCGTGCTCTATCGACTTAACTCACAATCCAAAATTTATGAGCAGGGCTTCCTAAATGAACGAATCCCGTACAGCTTAGTCGGAACTGAGAAATTTTATGAACACGAAGAAGTGAAATATCTCATTGATTTTTTGAAAGCGTTACAG
>JAOUPE010000393.1 GCA_029880025.1 Caldifarciminota bacterium | reverse complement strand
CCGGCATGGTTCGTGGTGGACGCAGCCCTTTGGGGCCTGCTGGCGTTCCTCATCATCTATTATTTTCGGAGACGCTAGGGCCGGACAGAAGCACCTTATAAACGCGTGAAAGTCGGGACTTGTGGGCAAAAGACTCCTCTGGAGGAACGTTATTTGTGCAGATACCACTAGAAAAGACGTATTAAATGCACATTAATCGTACATTTTCCCCCCTTAACCAAGATCTGGTATACAATTACCGGATATTTCCGGTAATTATTACCGGATCTGCATATTCAGATTCGTATACAAATTACCGGATATTTTGTGCAAATCTTGTATACAAAGGAAATACGATTAACCTGTTTCATAAATTCTTTTCCGTAAATAACCGATTATATCAGGTTTCAGCTTGTATACAGACAGTTTATAGAATATTTTTTTGTGCAAACAGGCTATAATGTGCATTTTTCCTTAACTAATTGTTGGTTTACCTGAGTAAGTGTAGTCTCCCTAGTAGACACCATGCGATTATAAACAGTATCTAGTACGCGCGCGCGACATTCAATCTAAACGTGTTCCACCTTCAGCAGTTTTTCAGTTGGCGAAGCGCGGACACACCCGCCTTCTACGCGCGCGGAGGGGGGAGGGGGGGTTCACAGAGGAATATATTAGGCGAGTCAAAAAAAGATAATGAATTGCCAGGAGGAGCAACCCATTGAATATATCACTGTCAAAGAAGGGATAACTCCTTGACTAGGCGGAACCGTCTCAGTAACGCGCACGCCACAATTTTCATAGCATAACACCAAAACTTTCGTTAAGAATGCGTGTTTGTATAAAAAATTATTTCCCCGCTACGCGTGCGCGAAATTAAATTTTACCAATTTTTACCTATCCTATTAAATAATAGTAAGTGAAGCTAAAATGAGGTATTAAAATTGAGGAAAAACTCGTTTATTTTAAAAATATTAACGATTTGTATTTGCTTGACCATTCAATCCGGTTTCATTGATTTTATCAGTACAATTAGGGTGCAAGGCAGTCCTGAAACACGTCTATCTTTAGAGCCAGAAATGATAGTCGTTCCGTTTTTGGGTCTTGAAGAAGCTTCTCAACATATAGAAATAACATTGAGGATTGAAAATGTTGAAAAATTAAAGGAATATAATGTTGAATTTTATTATGATCCTGAAATACTGGAGTGGTACAATGGAAAAATTAATACATCTTTCTATTTAGCAGTTGGTGGAATGACAGGTTCAGTATTACATCATAGATATTCTGGATCATATTCAGGCTCAATTGACGCATACACCTATTGCTTCAGAATTTTAAAACCTGGATTTACTACTATCAGATTAGTTAATACAGAACTGAGAGATGCATTAGGAGACATTATCCCTCACACAACATCTGGATGTAACGTGACTATACTTAGCGTATCCGAATGGATTAATGGAGAATATGAAAATTTACAAATAAAATACGACGCTATCTTAGAAGAATATTCCGATCTTAATTCTAATTATATGAACGTAACAAAAAATTATAATATTTTATTATCGAATTATGAAAATATCGAATCTGAATATAACTTATTGTTATTGAAATATCAAGATTTATATTCTAATTATAGCCTAATGCAATCGGAATATGAAAATTTAGAATCAGAGTGTGATGCATTAAAATTAGTAAATCAAAATTTGGAATCACATCAATTGGAAATTCTACAATTGATTGATGGAGTTAAGGAAGAAATTATAACTTATAAAAATATTACTTATGTCCTTATAGTTATTGTAATCATATTAATTGCAATAACAATTTATTCGCGCACTCGAAAGTGAGTAATTTATTTTTATATTCTTTATTGTATTCCCAAGGATTCTGAGAGGGCATGCGCGCGCGTGTCAAGGAGACGAATAGGATGATGGTGGGAACCAGTAAACCTAGCCCAATTGGTATCCTCAAAATGTGAAACCCTTGTATAATTAAAACCTTGAATCAAATTTAAATCATTTTAATTCAATAGCTAGTACATCGCATATAACTTAAAATGGATTTACCATTATATATAATAAAATGTTTTTCATATAATTACTCCTTAAAAAAATTGAGACCAAAAATTCGACATTGCTATTAAACGACCAAGACTCCGCCAATTTATCAAACTTATACCTAATAAGATAAGATGATACCACCATACACACTTTTTTCGTAATATTTTATAGACTATGAAAATCCATATAATAAAATAGGCTAAATTGGGTATAATATACTGAAGTAAAG
>JAOUPE010000392.1 GCA_029880025.1 Caldifarciminota bacterium | reverse complement strand
TAAGCTTTTATCGGGCAGAATCGAGACAATAAAAGCGACCAGAAGGCAACCAATCAGTCCGGCTAAGCTGCCTTCCAGACTCTTACGAAAAACTTTCACCCTGCCAACCGAAAGCCCGACGATTGCCGCAACCGTATCACCAATTGCTAAAAATGATATCGCCGCAATAAAAACTCCCGGGTCATCGAAGATGAGAATTGTCGTAACTGAGGCTAAAAGTAAATAGCTGCCACCGGTAAGTGAGCTAAACTCGCGTCTTCTTAGTAACGAGCCGAAAAGAATGATGAAGATACCCTTGATTGGATTTAAGTGGAGTCTTAAGAAATCAACCGTCAGAAATATTAGTGTCGCAATTAAAAGTAAAATCACACTCAGATCACGACTCGGGATAATGTAATATAAAATCGGTATGATCAGGGCAAAAAGATGGAGTAATTTTCTGGAGATTTCAGGATTTAAAACTTTAACCCTCCGCTAATTCTTTGGCTGCCCCCTAAATCGCGCGATTGATTAAAGTACCCGCTCTGATAAGAATAGTCAATGAAGAACCGTTTATAATTAATCCCTAAACCAAAGGTGATGAGTCGGTGATACATCCCAAACCGTACTGCCAAAAGATTTTTAAAGACATATTCGATACCGAAATTCTCCAGCCAGCGCTGGTCAGCTAAATTCGGTTCGGTATTGCCTTCGAGTTCAAGACTCAATAGCAATTGGTCCTGACCAATAGTAAAAGTCCGAGCTAAACCAAAAGCAAATCGGGGTAAAATCGATTCGCGGTTATTCGTTGCCCAGAATAACGGCGAGGTGGTTAGATTGCGGATTCTTAGACCCAGGCGGAAACCATCGAATAGGGTTAAGACCCCACCGATGTCAACGCCCATGCCAAAACAGGAGCTTACACCATAGGTCTGGTAAATGAGTTTAGCATTAGTGCCGAGCTGGAAATTCGGCAATAACCTATGACTATAATTAAGATAGAAAACTAAATGATTAGCATTTACCGTATCTTTTGGGTAGGGGCGATTAGTATCCGAAGGTGGCTGAGTCGTGTCAGGGACCGTGGTCAGTTTAATTCCTGGCACACCATTGTGCAGTACACCTAAACCAAAGCTTTGATTGGCACCAGGAATGACCATACCTAAAAAATTATTCATGACCACACCGCCAAAACTTTCGGCGTGCATTAATAGAATACTGGTTTTTTTTATTCGAACCGAGGCGCCGGGATTATAATAAATAGCCGAAGGGTCTTCTACCACTGCAACATAGGCTCCACCTAAACCGATGGCACGAGCCGAAACCCCAAATTCTTCGAAATCGCCGGCGTATTTAGTAGCCGAAACGGATTGGTATAGAATTAAACCGATTATTAAAACCATTTTGTTAGTCAAAGACATATTAATTTTCCTTTACCACCGATTCTTGAGTACACCGTACCCAGGTTTCCAATTCTTTCTTAAAATAACGTCGCGGTGCACTGTAAGTCGGACGAATTTCTATAATTATATGATAAATTCCAGGAGATACAATAGCACTATTATTATCACGACCATCCCAGATTATGAGCGATTCACCTGGTTTTTGAAGATGTTTTGGGGTAAGTAACCGAATAAGCTTTTTATTTTCATCATAAATATTGACTTTTACCTCGGCGAGTTCGGTAAGATAAAGAGCAATTGTTGTCCCGGGTTTTTGCCTGGTAAATTTTTCCGGAAAACAACCAACAAAATATCCATCCAGACCGAGCCAGTAATATTGTCCTCCTTCTGCTTCGGTAATGAAGGTCTGTCCAAATCGACGCCAAATCGTAATTCCCCTCGGTGAATAGAATTCATTATTACCGGTGCCTTCTTTGCCGAAAGACACGATATAATTTAGATAACGGTCAAATTTATGAATTTGATGATTGATGCGGTCGGTAACATAGATATTGGCATAATAGTCAATTGCCAGATGACCGAAATGGGCTTCACTGAGTCCGATGCCTCTGGCATCGACCATGCCCAATAACCTTCCATTTAAATTGAATTTCATAATTCTTTTGTTATTTTTGTCGATAACTACTAAAAAATTTTCTTTATAGTAATTCCAGGGGTCGGCTTGGTCAATGACCGATACGGCACCCGGCTCAATTAAATCATTTTGCCATTGGTAGATTATTTTGCCCAGACTATCGAAAACAATTACTTTTGAATTCTCATTTTCCGCCACGTAAACTCTTTTTTTCGAATCCAGCGCAATTCCCTTAGGCTTTTTCAGGGAATCAAAGAATATC
>JAOUPE010000391.1 GCA_029880025.1 Caldifarciminota bacterium | reverse complement strand
CGTTATCATCCGGCACTGGACTGGTTAGAGTTCAATGGAACACACCCATGGCAAAAACACAGGTCAGCGTATCGTTCGCTTATGGGCTTAAGTCGAAAAAAAAGATTTAAACCTTATGGATGGGTCAAATGGGCACCTTCGGAAATACAATCTCCTTCAGTCAAGGATATACAGCAAGGCTGGGACAATAGTGCGGAAAGGTGGAACGCCACCTATGGAAAATATGGTGATTCCTACCGTCGGAATATCTTTAACCCAGCATTATTTCCTCTGATTGGAAAAGTGAAAGGAAAGCGAATACTTGATGCTGGATGTGGGGCTGGGTATCTTTCCCGGCTGCTTGCCGAAAAAGGAGCAAAGGTCATCGGAATAGATTTGTCCAGAAAATTCATTGAGATTGCCAGAGATTATGAAAAGAAGCGACCGTTTGGCATAAGATATGAGCAAGCAAACATTGCAAATTTATCTCGGTTTGCTTCCGCCTACTTTGATTTAGTTGTCTCGGTATACGTGCTCTGCGATGTTCGAGATTGTCGGAAAGCGATTAAAGAGGTTGCACGGGTATTGAAAACTAAGGGTCGTTTCATATTGCTCATCGAACACCCTTGTTTTAGCTGGCATGCTGGAGGTTGGGAGCGGGTGCCAAAAGATAGTCAGAGAACCGAAGATTGCCGCTATTTCAAGGTCGATAACTATTCCCGACGAGGCACACTGCAGAGCCAATGGGGTGAGCTGCCGATTCTTTTAAGTTTCCACCGAACGCTCTCGGATTATTTTCATTATCTTATTGAGAGTGGATTTCGGTTGAGAAATTTAATTGAACCTCGACCGCTCCAAAAATCACTCCGTAAACATCCCAGAGAGTGGGACACTGAAGACCGTATTCCCCCGGTTCTTATTATTGAGGCGATTAAACAGAGAGATTAATTTCTTACAATTAAGATGTTGACATCTATCAACCGCTGCTTTATATTCAGGTAATAGACCTAACAAAAATAAACCGAAAGGAGTAAATCATGTCACGTATAGTTCATTTCGACATCGAGTCGAATAATCCGGAAAAGACGGCAGATTTCTACTCTAAAGTCTTTGGCTGGAAATTCGAAAAATGGGGTGGACCGATGGAGTATTGGATGATTTCAACCGGTCCTAAAGATAAACCAGGTATCAACGGTGGATTATCAAAAGGTGAGCCATTAGGTAAGGTTGTGAATACGATTGATGTTGATTCTTTGGATGAGATGATTAAGAAGATTGAAGCGAATGGCGGAAAGATAACACGACCCAAAGGTCCAATAACGGGTATTGGCTGGTATGCGGCATTTCAAGGACCAGATGGAAACTCATTTGGTTTGATGCAGGAAGACCCCAACGCAAAGTAAAAAAAACAACCGCAGAGAACGTTGAGGAAAGAAAACTACCTAGACCACAGAGATCGCATGGAAATCTGGGGACACTGAGTTTGTCTAAAAACTAGGAAAATTTGTGAAATCATTACTATATGTTGTGTTATTAATTGCATCAGATACTATATACAGTAGTCACTTGCTGAATGAAGCCAGTTTTTGGACAAGCTCAGTGTTCCCACAATACTCCAATGACCGGAGCCTACATCCTAATTCTCTTTAATCCAAGAAAGCAGCTAATAAAAGTAGGCAAATTGGGCAAGATAGATTTTCTAAAAGGTTATTACTTTTATATTGGTTCAGGAATGCAAAATCTGGAGAAACGAGTTTTAAGACATCAGAGTAAGCACAAAAAGAATAAGTGGCATATTGATTATATTACCAATAAATTTAAGTTTATTGACGCCAAACTCTTTCCTTCTTCCAAAAGATTAGAATGTCAAATTGCTAAAATTCTTGGCAAAAATCTTATGATGATTAAAGATTTCGGTTGTAGTGATTGCCGCTGTCAAAGTCATCTTTTTTATAGCCCGGAAATCATAACCAATTTTAAAAAATTTGGAATAGCTAAATTTATTTAATTTTCTTTATTAGCATCAAAAAAGCAGTTTTATTAAAAACCTCTTTGATTTCTAAATGCCTTTTCCTTAATATTTATCAGTCAAAAGCAACATTTTATAATATAGTATGATAACCTTGCGAATTTACATCACTTATAAATTTTAATTTGATGCTAAAATTTTGCTTGACAATTTCTGTAGACTTATTAAGCTTTTAGTGATGCAGTGTTTTAATTTAGATTACATCCAAACTTTACAATCCAGGGTCCTAATATCTAAATTTTTATTTTTAGGCATTATGCTTTTATTCATTGGTCTAT
>JAOUPE010000390.1 GCA_029880025.1 Caldifarciminota bacterium | reverse complement strand
TGATAAAGGTTTAGCTGGAATAAAGGATTGGGTGACTGCACTTAAAGATTTACTAACTGGCTTGGGTCTTTTCGAAAGAATCGTTTCCGATGACCCAACCCTGCGCTATGAATACAAGCTAATCATCGAGACTTTAAATCAACTCCAAACCCTGGAAGCAAATTTTGGCAGTAAGTCTTATACCTTATCTGAATTCATTAAACTGCTCGATTTTCTATTTGACCGGAAAGAGTATGAACCAGACCGTAAAGACCAGGCGGTTCGGGTCATTGATTTAAAAGATACGGTTGGGCTTGATTTTGAAAATCTTTTTTTCGGTGGTCTGATTGAAGGCAGGTTTCCCAGCCGACCGGCTAAAGACCCGATACTTTCCGAAACGGTCCGAAAACATTTAGGTCTACCGGATATTGAATACCATCTTAAATTACAGGAACTCGATTATTTTCGACTTATCCATGCCACGGAAAAAGAACCGTTTCTAACCTATGCCCAAGAAGAAGCTGACCAGTTATTATTGCCTTCACCCTTCTTAGAAGGTGAGCCTACTCTCTTCGAATCGGATAATTATTTGCTATCAGTTGAAGAAGTATTACGTAATCAGGGACAACAAGAAAATATTTCATTACCCGGTTTACTCTCTGAGCTTGATTTCAGTCAAGATAAGGTTGCTTTAGACTTGCTTGACCAGAAATACGGCGGCAAGAATTATTTCAGTGTTACCGAACTCGAGAAATATCGAAGATGTCCTTTTACCTTTTATATCGAAAATGTTTTAGAATTGTCACCCGAAGAAGAACCGTTATATGAGGTTGATGCCTTGCTTTGGGGAACCATTGCGCACGATGTCCTTCATCTACTTTATCGAGATGGTGCAGTGCCTTTGGATAAACTTGAAACAAAATTTATGGAAGCATTGGATGCAGTACTCAAAGAAAAAAAATTGCCTTATTTCTGGCAAGAAGTTGCCAGGAAAATCTTTGCGCGCATCCTACCCGAATTGATTGAAATCGAAAGCGAACAACGGCAAAACGGTTTTTCCCCCTATCTTTTAGAACGGTATTTAAGACACGAAATTATTCCTGGTCTTCGCATCAAAGGTCGTTTTGACCGTATTGACCGGTGTGGTAAACTTCTGCGCGTGCTCGACTATAAAACCGGCAGTATTTATGTCAGCCTAAAGGATATTAAGGATTATGGCACACATCTACAGCTGCCGCTTTATGCCAAGATGATGCAATTAGAAAAACCGCACTCAACCATTGATGATATTGGCATCTATTCGTTAAGGGAGATGAAGATACACTGGTTAGTAAAAGGGAAAAATAACCTTCAAGAGTTAATGTCAGCCGCAGTCAATTTTGCGAATTCTGCTGTGGCAAGCATTCGGCAGGGTAAGTTTCCAGTATTATCAGTTGACGACCAGGATTGTCGGCGATGTGAATATTTTGCGTTATGTCCAAAACAAATAAAAATAGAAAATGACTCAAAAATATAAAATACCAAAAATAAAAAACCAAAAACACAAACCCAAAGTTTAAAAACCTATGAACAACAAAAAAACATTAAAGCAAGAATTTAGGTTGCGAATTTATCGCTATGTTATACGGCTTCTGAAATTTTTAGCAAAATTACCAAATGATCCAGTCACTCGCGAAATTAAAGGACAGCTAACCAGAAGTGGAACCTCAATTGGCGCTAATTATTTCGAAGCTGAGGGTGCCAGTTCAAAGAAAGATTACCAAAACTTCTTTTCCCACGCCCTCAAATCAGCTAACGAATCTAAATTCTGGTTAGCCGTATTGAAAGATAGTGGTTTAGTATCCAAGGATTTAATCCCCGAATGCGATAGCATCTTCAAAGAAACAAAAGAGATTGCGAATATTTTTGCTGCCAGCATCTTGACTATGAAAGGAAAGAAATAATTTTTAAGTTTTATATATGTGTTTTTTATATTTTATATTTTATTCTTGGTTTTTTAAGCTCATCGGCAACAATAAAAAACTACAAATAATATGAAGCTTATCAAGACTACCGTCGTATCATCTCCAGCCGGCTCAGGTAAGACCGAACGGCTGGCTCGTCGCTATATCGAGCTTTTAGAGCTTGGCGTTAAACCAGAACGTATCCTCACTATCACTTTTACCGAAAAGGCAGCAGCTGAAATGAAAGAGCGTATCTTCAAAATCCTGGGAAAAGAAAATCAGAAAATGTTAAGAAAACTGAAACAGGATGTCCTTAAACTTAGAATATCAACTATTCACAGTTTCTGTCTTTCCTTGCTGGAACG
>JAOUPE010000389.1 GCA_029880025.1 Caldifarciminota bacterium | reverse complement strand
GATAAATCAGGATAGATTGCTGTCGGTAAAAAAGTAAGGATAATCATTAGAAGCAAAGGATTTTTCAATTTACCACCTGTTAGTTTTTTATTTTATACGCACCAGTTTCTTGATTGCCATAAAATCTGCAGTTTTCAAGGAATAGAAGTAAATACCGTTACCAAGGTGCTTCCCTTCATCATCTTTTGCATCCCATTTGATTCGATAATCGCCAGTTTCCTGTGAACCATAAACCAGATTTCTTACTACTCTGCCAGTTATATCATAAATCTTTAGTGAAACCTGCATCTTATTTGGCAACTGATAACGAATCATTGTTTGAGAATGGAAAGGATTGGGCAGGCAGTTGTAAAGAACCGGTTTTAGCGATAAACCAATGTTATTTCCCATCGCCCCGCCTTCACCCGAACCACCCATATATTCTTCATACTGATAAATCTGTAAATCAGCTAATACTGCAAAATTACCGATTAGCCGATTGATTCGTTCCTTTACCTCTAAATCACTCTGATAGGCAACATTCGGTATTTTTATCCATAAGGTCTCGGGTTTGAATGGTTCAAATTCAATCAGGGAAAGAGTTGAATCATCGAAGACAAAATTTTGTCTTGTTCGATTCTGATTTCCAGTAAAAACAACGGCTCTTGCCAGATAATCATATTGCGGGTTAAGATAAGGAAGCCGATAAAGCAAGCGATTTCGTCCATAGTCTATCTTATACTGATCATACTGCAGATACCCGGTCCGTTCTTCAAGATAAGGTGAAGGGATTGATTCACCGACATTAACCGAATAATAGGATTGGGAAGTAGTTTGGGGTAATTGAATACGGCGATACATCACTTCAAAAGTATCCGGGTCTATCTCTTCGGTCCAGATGGCGTCAATCGTCATATGGATGGGTGAAATTGGGGATAGAGTTACCGTGATGTGGGGATATTTTGAAGCATTATCGGTTTCACTAAGATTCATCGTATCATTTATCCGGGCATAGATTTCCCAGTTATCAAATGCCAATAATTCCTGCCAAGCAGTAACTTCACCGGTAGAGGTAACCGGGTAGTCAGATTCTTGTTCTGAACTCTGGCTTTGATTTTCTGGGTCAACCCATGGGTTGTTGAGTTCTTTCCATCTTCTCCAAATTTCTCCGATTTCGTTTGTTTCATTATAAGGACCCCGCCAGGTAACAAATACTTTGTCGCCATAAGCCTCAACAAATGGATTGGAGGCAGGTTCGGTTAGTGGAAATTGAGTTGAAACTTGTGCTTTTTCTGACCAATCAAGATTTCCTCGAGTCTCATAGATTATCGTAGGTGTCACTTTGTCAAGCGTTGCTTCATAATAAACCGATTGTGTGTTCTCTCGCTTCCTTTGCCAAACGACATGCAATATGTCCTCCGGTGTTATGCCGATGCATGGATTACGCAAACTGTCACTGGTTAAACCAATATCTAATGGTTCTGGGTAAAATGATTCAGATGTATCAAACGGAATAAACTGAATCATGTCATACATAGTTGCTGAAGCATCAAAAGAACATACCAGATACGCCATCGGTGATTCTGGATAGATATTATGCAACATCGATGGTTGCCCAATATATTCTGGTGCATATTCACCACAATTATCGGAATCGAAAACGGTATCTTTCTGCCAACTACCGTCATTCCTTCTAATCGCACAAAAGAGAGATGAATTATCCGAGCTCAAGTAGGCAATCCAGGGTCTTCCATCACGGTCTAAAGATAGGCAGGGTAATTTACCAATCCCAACCGTTTCTGCCGGTTGCCAGCCACCACCTTCAAAATGAGAATAAAATATCGTATCTTTGGAATGAAAGACCAAATGACGGGAAAGAAATTTTGTCTTTTTCCTAAGATGTCCGTTCTTGTTTAGAGTAATAGCAGCACGAGAAATCGGAAGAACAGAACAGCAAAGATAAAGCGCTAAAAGTATAATATTCATCGTGTTAGTATCACTTTCTCTATAATTCTCATTCCTTCGGTTTCCAAATGGCAGGTGTAGATACCGCTTGGTAGTAGTTTGCCCTGTTCGTCTTTTCCATCCCAGTAGATGTTAGATTGCTTCTGATTATGAGTTAGGGTCTTAACCAATTCACCTGAAGGACGGTAGATTTTGACTGTTAGTGTTTTGTCGGTTGGTCGGTTCAGACGAATCGTAGTTTGGGTTTTGAATGGATTTGGGTTTATTTCAAGCTTTAATGGTTGGTCAATAATAACCTGAGTTTCTTCTAAACCTGTTGGTAGGATAGTAAAAAGGGCATCGGAT